>JAFUCL010000038.1 GCA_017459725.1 Solobacterium sp.
AAGTAAGAAATCAGAATAACATTTCATGTTTATGAGTCCTCCTGATTCTTACGACCAGCGCCTCCCGGAGGGAGGCGCCCGATTTTAATGATTCTGTCAATACTTTTACGATAAAAAGATCAGAAAAAAACACCCATACCGATTGTAAGTATGAGTGTATCCATCATCAGTTCAGCGCAAGCTTAACTTAATGACGTTGGGGATATCCCGGATTTTATTTTATTCAGCGTTGAATACGTAACGGTCCAGTCTGGCGAATGCTTCCTGCACCCTTGAAAGCGGCAGGGCGAGGTTCATGCGGATGGTATCCGGTATCTTGAAGTTTCTGCCGTCCTGGTAGATGACACCGTAGGAATATGCGGTATCCAGCAGGTCATCAACGGTCTTGCCGTGCTCTCTGCACCATTCCGCACAATCCAGATAAAGCATGTATGTGCCCTGGGGTCTTGCCACCTTTACACCCTTGAAGTGTTCATTGATGTAGTTGACCGCAAACTCAATATTGCCGTTCAGCACTTCGCAGAGTTCATCAACCCACTCTCTGCCTTCCTTGGTGTAAGCACCGATCAGGGCATGCATGGACAGAACGTTCATGCTGTTGTAATGACCGAGACTGCTTTCCTTGAGCATTCTGTCATTCAGCCACTGGTTATAGACAATGTGGTAGGAACCGATCAGACCGGCCAGATTGAATGTCTTGGACGGCGCATACATGGCAACAGTGCGCATCTTTGCATCTTCGGAAATGGACTGGGTCGGAATGTGCTTGTATCCCGGCATGATCAGATCACTCCAGATTTCATCCGAAATAACATAGACATCGTGACGGCGGCAGATATCCATATACTTCTCAATCTCTTCTCTTTCCCAGACTCTTCCGGTCGGGTTGTGAGGAGAACAGAAGATAGCCATGTGGATATGTTCCTCAACGATTTTCTTTTCCATATCCTCATAGTCAATACGCCAGATATTATTCTCATCCTTGTACATACCGCTGTGGATGATGTTATAGCCGTTATTTGTCAGCACACCCGTGAAACCGACGTATGTAGGCTTCTGCACGAGGACTTTATCACCCTTTGAACAAAGTACGCTGAGCACCGTAGCCACACCGCCGAGCACACCGTTTTCATAGCCGATGTTTTCGGGTTTGATGCCCTCCACACCATGACGGTCTTTCTGCCACTCAATAATGCCGTTATAGTAAGCATCTGTGGGTCTGAAATAACCGTATGCAGGATGGGATGCTCTTTCAATGATTGCCTGCGGAATGGTCGGAACCGTGGGGAAATTCATATCAGCGACCCACATGGGAATAATGTCAAAACCTTCCTTCAGTTCAAACTTTCTGAATGCGGGATTGTCCTGACAGTCAACCGCAATGGAATCCTTCCCATGTCTGTCCATGATGGATGTGAAATCGTACTTCATGATAATCCTCCGTTTTCTGTTATATACATCTTATTCGTTTCGGAAGCTGTGCTCAAGTGCCGAAGGTACGCGGATAAACTATTCCACCGTAACGGATTTGGCAAGATTGCGGGGCTGGTCAATGTCGCAGCCTTTGTTCACAGCAGCGAAATAGGCAAACTGCTGCAGCAGAACAGCGGCAGGTATATCGATCAGCTGCGGTGCAATTTCCGGCAGACGCAGTACATTTTCAAAACCCGAAACAGGAATATCCGGACCGGTGATGATGATCACACGGGCCCCGCGGGCAATGGTTTCCTGGATGTTGGAGAACGTCTTTGCGGCGATCTCTGCCTGGGTGGCAAGAGCCATGACAACCGTATCCTTTTCAATCAGGGCAATCGGTCCGTGCTTCAGCTCTCCTGCATAATACGCATCCGCATGAATATAGGATATCTCTTTCAGCTTCAGAGCACCTTCAAGGGCAGTCGGATAGTCCAGCTGCCGGCCGATGAAGTAGGCATCGCGCTGATCCTGCAGCAATACCGCCAGCCGTTCCATCATCGGTTCCATATCCAGGGTTCGATCCAGAACCGCAGGAAGGTTGTTCAGATCCGTGATGATGCGTTCTTTATCAGGCATCCTGCCGCCGAGCAGTTCGGACAGACGGATATCAATGCATGCCAGCAGAACCAGCTGCGTTGTGTATGCTTTCGTACTGGCCACGGCAATTTCCGGACCGGCACATGTATAGACCGTAGCATCTGCTGCTCTTGCCAGGGAAGAACCGAGCACATTGGTTACCGCAAAGGTATGCGCACCTTCCGCCTTTGCCAGTTTTACGGCTGCCAGCGTATCTGCTGTTTCACCGGACTGCGACACAAAGATACACAGTGTATCACGGTCAAGCACAGGCTCCTCATACCGGAACTCACTGGCCGGTTCGGCAATGCAGGTCACATGCACGGCTTTCTGCAGCAGTGTCTTCGCATAGATGCATGCATGATATGCAGTACCGCAGGCAATGAAGTAGATCCGCTTCAGCTCATTCCACCTGACGGGCAGCTGATCCAGCTCCGGCATCAGAATCTTTCCTTCGGGACTGAGTCTGCCGCGCAGGGTTTCCCTGACAGCCCGCGGCTGTTCATGAATCTCCTTCATCATGTAGGAGTCATAACCGCCCTTCTGGGCTGCTTCAATATCATAGGGAATACTGATCCATGCCTGTTCAGCCGGATTGCCGTCAAAGTCCGTCACTTTGATACCGTCAGCGGAAAGCACGGCGATCTGTCCGTCTTCCAGGACAAGCACTTCCTTGGTGTACGCAATCAGTGCGGTTGCGTCACTGCCGCAGAACGAACTGTCCGCGGTTCTGCCGATGACCATCGGGCTTTCCTTTTTGGCCACAAACACTTTGTCCGGGATGTATGTCGTGACAATGCACAGTGCGAATGAACCTTCCAGTTCCCGTACAGTGTGACGCAGTGCCTCTTCCATATCCCCGTTCAGGCGGCGGTACCAGCTGTCCAGCAGATGCACAACAACTTCACTGTCGGTCTCAGAACGGAAAACATATCCGCGTGCGAGCAGATCCTTCTTGATCTTCTGATAGTTTTCAATGATTCCGTTGTGCACAAGCGAGATAGTGCTGTCGGCATTGCTGTGGGGATGGGCATTCAGCTGGCTCGGTACACCATGGGTTGCCCATCTGGTGTGTCCGATGCCCGCACACTGCGGACATGCCTCAGGATCAATGATCTTCTTCAGATCCGCCAGTTTTCCCTTGGCTTTGTACGTAGTCATCTTCTCGTGATCAACCAGGGTGATGCCCGCTGAATCATAGCCGCGGTACTCAAGACGTTCCAGACCCTGCAGTAAAAATGGCAAAGCAGATTCTTTGCCGGTGAAACCTGTAATTCCACACATAAAAAAATCCTCCCAGTTCATGGAGGATACCGAATGGATCTGTTCACCCCTCACGGGATGTTTTTTCCCATTGTTCAAGGCCGTATCAGGCCTCCGTGCCATCCGCCGAATCTTTCGATCGACACGGTCCTCGTCAACTGCCGCAGCAGTCCAGGCGCTCGTGATGCTTTATACAATCTCCATGACAGGATAATCATATCACAGATCGGTATTCTGACATACCCTTCCGAATACGAAGGCTATTTGAAAATTCATGTTGAAAAACTGAATTCCCCGGTTTTCAAAATGCGACGCCAAAGCACCCCTCAATGCGGAATGACATTAACGTCATTCTTTTTCTGTGATCCGCGTGTGAATCAACAAGGAGATACTGCGCCCGTTGAAGTAGTTTACTCTGCCCACCATACCGGTCAGTTCGTTGCAGAATGCGGCTGCCGGCTGCGTATCTTTCGGGTCCGGTTTGCTGTTATTGATCTTCATTCCGCAGAAGCCTGTATGCAGCAAAGCAGGGTTTTCCGGTGTATTTGTCTTTTATGATTTCAGCATCTATATTGAATACGTCGCGCAACATCTGCCTGGTAATCACTTGATCAGGTGTTCCGCTGACAACAATCTTTCCTTCCCGCATGGCAATCATGTAATCAGCAAATCTTGAGGCAAGGTTGAGATCATGCAGAACCATGATGATCGTATATCCTCTCTCCTTGTTGAGCCTGCTCAAAAGCTCCATGATTTCCAGCTGATAGGAGATATCAAGATACGTTGTCGGTTCATCCAGCAGGATCACCTGTGTCTGCTGGGCAAGCGCCATGGCAATCCATGCTCTCTGCCGTTGTCCGCCGGAAAGACTTTCCAGGCCGCTGCCGGCAATCTCACTGAGCTGAGTTGCGTCCAGTGCCCAATTAATGATCTTTTCATCATCCGGATTGATCTTTACACCTATGCCCTTTCGGTAAGGAAAACGGCCGTATTTGACCAGATCAAATATCGTCATTCCCTGCGGTGCTTTCGGTGACTGCGGCAGAATAGCCAGCTTGCGTGCCGCTTCACGGGAAGGCATGCGGAAAAGATCTTCACCTTCCAGCAATACGCTGCCGCTCTGAGGTTTCAGAATCCGTCCGATCGATTTCAAAAGCGTGGATTTGCCGCATCCGTTAGGTCCGATAATGACGGTTACCATGCCGGCAGGAACAGCAAGATCAAGATTCTCGATAATCAGTTTCTCAGCATATCCTGCCTGCAGACCTGCGGCTTCCAACGCATATAAAGTATTCCGGTTATCCATATGTTTCATGCCGTCCTTTCCTTCATCAGTAAATACAGAAAATAAGGTGTTCCGATAATTGCCACAACAATACCTGCCGGTATTTCCTCCGGCTGCATGATCGTACGTGCAACAGCATCAGCGGATGTTACCAGTACTGCTCCGATCAGCGCACATGCCGGAAGCAGAAATACATGTTTTGAACCCACAAGCTTTTTTGAAAGATGCGGTGCAATCAGTCCGACAAACCCGATACTTCCGCTGAGTGCCACACTGGCAGCAGCCAGAGCAACGGAAGCGAAAAGAAGACTCTTTTTTTCTTTACTGATATCCACGCCCAGTCCCGCTGCAGCTTCATCACCCAGCAGCAGAACATCCATTGCATCCGATCTGCTCAGGACATAAGGAATGATACATAAGAGCCATGGCAGAAGAGCGATGACATAATTCCAGTTGCCTGCCCAGATACTGCCTGCTTGCCATGTCTGCACAGCCTGGTACTGTCTGTCATCCAGACGTACAACAAGAAGCGTTGTCAGAGCGCTCAGTCCTGCCTCCACTGCCAAACCTGTTAATATCAAACGTGAATTGGACAGTCCCTTTCTGCTCTTTGATAGTACATAAATCAATACTGCAGCTCCGCATCCGCCGATCAGTGCACAGAACGGCATGATGAATACAGAAAGAAAAGAACCGGTCCGAAAAAGCAAGGTATAAAGGATAACTGACACCCCTGCACCTGCATTTATGCCGAGAAGTCCCGGCTCCGCCAGTTCATTGCCAGTCACATCCTGCAATATGCATCCGGACAAAGCAAGTCCTGTCCCTGCCAGCATGGCAACACAAATGCGCGGAAGCCGGAAACTGAACAGAATCAGTGTTTCCCTGTCTTCTCCATTGCCTGACAGGATACGAAGAACATCGAATATGTTCATCTGACTGTATCCGGCAGAAAGAGAGCATACAAAGACAACGAACAGAAGCAGAATAAAACCAATCAGAATCATTCTGCTTTTCCTGATCCGGGAGTAATAAACATTCAGATTTGTATGCTTTCCTGTCATCAGCGGTCCCCTTTCCGTGCCAGATACAGAAAGAACGGCACACCGATCAATGCAATTACCGAACCTACAGGCGTTTCAAACGGCGGATGAATCATGCGCGCTCCAAAATCCGCCAGCAGGAAAAGGATTGCTCCGAAAACAGCTGATACCGGAACCACATATCGATAATCCGAACCAACAAAGTATCTGACAATGTGCGGTACAATCAGACCGACAAAGCTGACTGATCCGACAACCGCCACGGAGGAACCTGCCAGCAGCATGACGATCATGGAACAAAACAGCCGCGTCCTCTGTACATTCAGGCCAAGGCTGGCTGCCGTTTCATCACCCATGCTGAGAACTGTAATACTTCCGGAAAGCATAACTGCAAACAGAACAGCAATTAACGTAATAGGAATCATAATGAAGACCTGCTGCCAGTCCGTTCCGGCTGTGCCGCCGACCGTCCAGAACAAAATGTCCTGCCCGACATGATAATACAGTGCGATTCCCTTGCTGAGGGATGACAAAAGCGCATTAACCGCTGCTCCGGCAAGCACCATCCGTGAAGGCGTAATGACATCAAATCCTGATCTTGCAATGCGGCTGACCAGAAGACTGCTGCATGCTGCTCCGATAAAAGACCAGAAAGCAAGCCCTGCATAGTGCAGTCCGGGGAAAAAGGCAAAGCATATGGATACAGCAAACCCAGCACCGGCATTCAATCCCAAAAGACCTGAATCAGCCAGTGGATTCTGCGTAATCCCCTGCATAATCGAACCGGCAACCGCAAAGGACGTACCGACAAGCAGACTAAGGATGATTCTGGGCAGACGCAGCTTCATGATGACAACCTGGGCACTGTCGGTGGGATCATAACGGAAAAGCGCATTCATGATGGTGTCAATACTGATCTTTGCGGCTCCGTTCATAATGGATAAAATCATGACTCCCAGCAATATGAAAAAGCCGGCAGAACAGGCAATTACTGCCCGTCTGCCACTGTTTGATCTGAAACTGTCAGAGAAAGCTTTACTCATTCAGAAGCAGCTCCACAACCTGATCAATTTTCATTGTATCGGCCAATGGACCATCGCTGATCCAGAACCGGGATTCCAGATTATAGACACGTCCTGACTGAACAGCCTGAAGACCTTTCCATACATCGGAATTTTGCATTTCATCAAAATCTGCCAGATCCTGCTTCTGGGCATCTGTCAGATTACCGGCACTTCCGACGATCATGAAAATATAGTCTGACTGCAGTTCAGGCAGTATTTCCATTGAAATCTGCGTATTTTCCCTGGCCGGATCTGCTTCACTCCAAAGTTCATTGATATAATCCTCAAGGCCGAATCCAAGATCTTCATAGAGTGAAGTCACATATCCCTGACGGGTTTCCGCTGCTTTGACATTCGGGAAATACAGACGCATTGTTTTAGCCGTGAAACGGATCGCTGCAGCTGTAGGTTCTTCTGCCAGTACATCCGCAAGCTTAGTCTTTGCTTCAGCAACATGTGCATCATAGTCACTGATTACCTTCATTGCCTGATCTTTCCGACCGAGTGCTTCACCAAGGCTGATGATGGACTCATGCCAGGCACGGCGGCTGAAGGCAATGGTCGGCGCAATCTTGCTCAGAGATTCATATACTTCCGGTGTTATGACATCCATCGTTATGATCAGATCCGGATCCTGTTCAGCAATCAGCTCAAAGTTGACATTTTCACCGGCTGCAGCAGTCGCAATACCGCGCTGTGACATGGTTTCGGAAAGATAGTTGTCTTCGCCGATCGTGACTGCAAGTTTCAGCGGAACTTCAAGTGCCAGCAGCATATCCTCAAGATAGACGGATACAATCCGCTCAGGTTCCGCAGGTATTTCCGTCGTGCCGAACGCATGATCAACAACGATGGTCTGCAGTTCTGTACTCTGTTCGGGTTTGGATGCCTCTTCTGTCTGTACCGGATCGGCAGACAGAACAGGTTCCTGCGTCTGGGTACCGGCAGTGCCCTGTGCGGAGCAGGCTGACATAGTAAGCATTGCCAGAGCAAGCATAAATGTGATTTTCTTCTTCATTTTTCCTCCTATTGCATTCATTGCCTGCGTGCATTCAAGCACGCACTTTCAGAGCTTGATTGCGGTGGTCTCTGCCACTGCAGGAAAAAATGTAGCATCCGGAAACAAAAAGTAACATGGACAATCGTGCTGAATTGAAGCTGTTCACCCGAACATCATATTGATCCTGTTCAGTATCGAGGCATGGGAAAGCGCACAATAGTCTACCCATGGATCATCTTTGCAGATATACATTCTGGTGTCATGATGATCGTTGAAATCCTTCCATTCAGGACTTGCCAGCAGTTGGTTCAGTCTCTTTTTCGACCTGCTGTCATTATCAACACAGATAACCGTGATATCACCGGCATATTTCTGTATTTCATCTTCATTCAGTTTCTGATAAACGGTAATATCTTCAAGAGGATACGATGATCTGATCCCAAGTTCATGGAAAAAAACCGAACCGCCGTTGCGGTCGCCGTATACCACCAGCTCTCCGCGTATGAAATGGAGAACCGACACGGATGTATAACCGATCAGCTGCCTGATGTTTTTTTCCGTACTGTCAGCCCGGAATTCAAATCTGCTGATCCATTTTTCCGCTTTTCTTCCGGCTCCGAGACAATCTGCCAACGTCCGCAAATGTCCTTTCCAATCCATTTCCATCCATGGAATTACTTCCGTCGGCGCAATACGTCTCAGTTCGTCAAGATCATAGAAATTCATTTCATAAGGTGTGCAGAAAATGACATCCGGCCTGATCTGAGACAGCCGCTGCATATTGAAATGAATAATATCCGGCGTCAGACGCTGATTCCCCCGGATAAACAGAGCGTTGTCGAAAACTCTTAGAGCCAGTAAACAACGCTCTTTTTTACTGGTCTCTTTTTGTATTTACCCCCAACTTTATTGCCCAAACCCCTTGACAAATACTGCTCGCGGCGGCTCGCTTCGCTCGCTTTCGGTAAGGGTGAAGGGGGTAAGCTGTATGCTTAAACATATCTCTTCGATCTGGGAATATCGCGACTTTCTCAAATCGGAAGAAATCAT
>JAFUCL010000039.1 GCA_017459725.1 Solobacterium sp.
ATATTTCCACGGGTGTCAGATGATTGATAAATTCCTGATTGATCAACATATTCTCTACCTCTTCATAGCCAGAATAGTCCTCTTTCAGGTTTTCGGTGTGCAGTTTATAGTACATCAACTATTTCTTTGAAAAGAGCGAAAAATAAAAATCAATGAAGTAAAACGCCGGGAAACCGGCTCTTTTTTTACCGTTAAAGCGAATTATTTCACAAATAATGAAATAAGGTGCGGTTCACGATGAAATACTGCAGTATATCTGCATTTGACTAAAATAAATTTTACTTCTAAAATGCTTGTGACAATAGAAAGAGGACAGATTATATGAAAGTAATCGAAACAAACAAAGCTCCTGCAGCAATAGGCCCGTATTCCCAGGCAATCATCAGTAACGGCTTTCTGTTCGCTTCCGGACAGATTCCGGTCAATCCGGAAACCGGTGCAGTTGCTGGGGATACGATCACAGAACAGGCAGAACAGGTCATGAAGAACATTCAGGCTATTCTTACCGCAGCCGGCACATCCTATGAGAAAGTCATCAAATCCACCTGCTTTATCGCCGACATGAATGATTTCGCTGCATTCAATGCAGTCTATGAGAAGTACTTTGTCAGCCGTCCGGCAAGAAGCTGTGTGGCAGTCAAAACACTTCCGAAGAACGTACTGTGCGAAGTAGAAATTATTGCGGAACTGTAATTACACGGAGGGGATTATGAGTGAGAAAACAGTAAAAGAAAAGCAGAAACCCAATTTTATCGAAGCAGTGTCAATGCTGCTGGTGCTGCTGGCAGCGGTTGTTGTCTGCGTCAAAGCTGACATCAACATTATTCCGGCTATGATTGTTGCCATTGTATGGGCTCTGATCATTGCTATGAAATGCGGATATACCTACAACGAGATTATGGAACCGGTGTGGGACAGATGCCGCGGTGTCGTTGAAATCTTCCTGATCATCCTGGCAATCGGTATGTTTGTCGGTGCCATGATCTATTCCGGAACAATTCCGACCATTATCTACTATCTGATCAAGATTGTTTCTCCTGCCATGATCGTTGTTCTGTCATTCCTGCTGACAACGATTGTCGGTATTATTATCGGTACTTCCTGGGGAACAGCAGGCACTGTCGGTGTCATCATGCTCTCCATTGCCGCAAGTATGAATGTTCCGATGGCAATCGTCGCCGGTGCAATCGCTTCCGGTACCCATGTCGGTCAGCTCTGCTCTCCGATGAGTGATACTTCCAACGTATGTGCAAACTTCGCGGAAGTAGATACCATGACCATGATCAAGAGAATGGCTTACTACACAGTTCCGACCATTGTAATCGCTACTGTTCTGTATCTGGTTCTCGGTCTTGGCAACGGTAATGCCGGTGCGAGTCTGGAACAGGTTGACCTGATCCGCAAAGAGATCTCCACAGTATTCAATACCAATCCGCTGGTTATTCTGCCGATGGTATTCGTATTCTTCCTGACATTCAAGAAGAAGCCGATTCTTCCGACTCTGACACTGGCTTCCCTGGTTGGTGTTCTGTTCGGTATGGTCTTCAATCACTTCTCCTTTGTGGAAGGTCTCCATACGCTGTATAACGGTTTCTCTCTGGAAACAACTGCCGGACTGAGCGCGGAAGGATTCAGCGATATCTTCCTGAACCTGGTCAACAGAGGCGGTGCCATGAGCATGATTAATGCTGCACTGATTATCATCGTCGCTACTGTTTACGGTACGATTCTGTATGAAGTCAAGGCAGTCAATGTCATCGCTGATGTACTCTTCAAGCATGTCAAGAGCAGACCTGCTATGTGCCTTTCCACAATCGTTGTTGCAGGACTTGTTGTTGCACTGACATCCAGTTCCTTCCTTGCTGAAATGATGCCGAAAGACCTCTTCGGTGAGAAGTTCAAGGAGAACGGTGCAGACTTGATGGACCTTGTTTCCTCTGAAGCAACCGCAAGTACACAGTTCCTGACCTGCATCCCCTGGTGCGATACAGCAATCTTCCTGGCCGGACTTTCCGGTGTACCGACACTGCAGGCACTGCCGTATAACTTCTTCGGATGGGGCTGCGCTGTCATGGCATTGATTCTCTCTGTACTGGGTATCGGCTGGAAGAGCGGCAAACGTTTCTTTGCACTGAATTCCACAAAAACAGCTGAAAACTGATGGAAAGGACAACATATGGGAAACTTTGATGTAATGCCGGACCGTCACAATACCAATACATGGAAATGGGACGGTGAAGGCAAAGGTGCTCTGTATCCGATGGGCACAGCAGATATGGACTTCAGAATGCCGGATGTGATCCGTGATGCACTGCATCAGAAGATCGATCAGGGTGTTCTCTCCTACGCAGCAGATAAGTCATATTTCTCGGAAGCATTTGCGCGGTATCAGAAGAAGCATTACGGTCTGGAGATTGATCCTTCCGATGTCTTCTGCGGAACAGCGCTGATGGCAGTATACAAAGTACTTCTGGAAACCTATACAGCACCCGGTGATGGAGTGATTGTCCAGACACCGACATTCGGTCATCTGTACAATGTTCCCCGCAACAACGGCCGCATGGTATACGAGAACAGGCTTCTCTACAACCGTGAAGAAGGCACATGGACCATCAACTTTGAAGAACTGGAAACCATGGTAAAGGATCCCAGAGTAAGGATGCTGGTGGTATGCAACCCGGGCAATCCGGTTACCAGAGGTCTCACAGAAGAAGAAATGAAGCGCATGTATGACCTGTGCAATGCCAACGATGTCATCATGCTCAGTGATGAGATTCATTCCGATGTCTATTACGACGGAAGAAAGCATGTATCAGTTCTGCATGTCTGTGATGAAGCACAGCACAACTGCATTCTGCTGACCAGTCCGGGTAAGGTATTCGGTGTGCCGGGTCTCAAGATTGCCATCACGGTGATCCATGATCCGAAACTGAAGGCAAGATACCAGGTGGTATCCAATAACTGCCGGGTTGATGTAATCGATCTCGGTATGGTTGCGGTGGCTGCCGGATTTGACGGTGCAGATGCGTATATCGCTGAACTGCAGGAAGCTCTGCAGAAGAACAAGGACTACATCGTTAAATTCTTCGCGGAGAATGATATGAAGATCAGGCTTACCAAGCCGGAAGCTTCCTATCTGTTCTGGCTGGATTTCTCTGACTGGAATATGAGCTGTGCAGAACTGGCGGAACTGCTGAAGAAGTACGGTATCGTATATTCCGACGGTACGGAATTCGGTCCAGGCAATGAAGGATTCATGCGGATGAACATTGCGACAACCTTCACACAGGTTTGCGGCATGTGCGACGCATTGAAGAAGTGCTATACAGAAAATATTGCATAATCCGGATCGACAGATCTGAATGAAAGAAAAGGGACTCCGGCAGAAAGAAATGTCGGAGTCTTGTTTTTCTGTGACCCTGAAGGAGGACTGCTGTATGGGCAGAGTGATTATCATTGGAAACAGCGCGGCAGGGCTCAGTGCTCTGGAAAGTTTTCGTCAGTACAACAGCACGGATGAAGTACTGGTCATTTCGAAAGAAGGAACAGCACCGTATTCCCGTGTGCTTCTTCCGTATATTCTGCGGGGGAAGCTCCCGTATGACTGCCTGAATATCCGGGAAGAAGATTACTTCACCGGATTGAATGCGAAATGCGTCTGTGAGGAAGTGCTGCATGTGAATGCGGCGGAACACACTGTTGTCACAGACAGAAATACCTATCCGTTTGACAAGCTGCTGATCGCTTCGGGATCCCATGCAGTAAGTCCGCCGGTCAAAGGACTGGATCAGGAGGGTGTTCTGCACATGTGGACCAGACAGGATCTGGACCGTTTGCTTCCGTTGTTTGCATCATCGCACAAAGTGGTGGTGATCGGCTCGGGATTTATCGCTCTGCAGGCTGCCTGGGCTGCAGTATCCAGAGGACTGCAGGTAACTGTCATTGAACTGATGGACCGGATCATGCCTACGGTGCTGGATGAAAAAGGTGCAGAAATCCTGACACAGAAGATACGGGAAGCAGGGGTTAACCTGATGACGAATACTGTCACCGAAGAAGCAGAGAAAACGGCAGACGGCAGATTTCTTCTGCATCTGAAGGACCGGGAACCGGTGGAGGCAGATTTCATCATTGTCGGTACCGGTGTACGTTCCAATATTGAGTTCCTGAAGGATTCCGGTGTTGTGACAGAGAGAGGAATTCCGGTGGATGCACATCTGATGACCAATGTGCCGGATATCTATGCGGCGGGGGACGCTGCCATGGGACCTACCGTATTCCATGATGCGCATATGACACATGCTCTGTGGCCGACGGCCTGTGAAGAAGGCAGGGTGGCCGGTGAGAATATGGCCGGAAAAGATACGGTGTATGAAGGCAGTCTGAATATGAATGTGACGGAAATGTTCCATGTGACAGTGGCGTCCATGGGGAAATTCAGAGACAGCGAAACAGAAAAGAGTTATCTGTTCCCGGAAGAGAGCGGATACGGGTACCTGAAGATCTGTTATGAGAAGAATCGTCCTGTCGGAGGATGTCTGGTGGGTTCCTGGGAAGCTGCAGAGATGTTCGGAAGACTGCGCAAGGTCATCAAGGACATTGATACAGATGCAGTTCCGAAGGAAATCTTTGAAACGGTTCTGAGTGAAACCATTCCCGGAGGTGTGTGCTGATGAAAGCAATCACAATTGATCAGAAGAAATGTGTGGGATGCCGCAACTGTGAGATGGCATGTGCATACGAAAAAAGCCAGGAGACCTGTGAAGTGATGTTCTCCAATATCCGGGTCAGTGATTATGTCGGAAGAGGGTTTGTAGTACCGATGACCTGCTTTCACTGCACGGAGGCCTGGTGCATGAAAATGTGTCCGGCACATGCAATCACCAGGGATCCGGAAACCAATGCGGTGATCATCAACCCGAACCGCTGCGCAGGCTGTAAGATGTGCATTCTCTCCTGTCCGTACGGAAATATCCACTTTGACCATGTACATATGGTTTCCCATAAGTGTGATCTGTGCGGCGGGAAGCCGAGATGTGTAACGCACTGCATCAGCGGTGCTCTGCGGTATGAAGAAGTCGGTTCGGACGGACTGCGCTATCGGAAGGATGTTCTTCCTGAAGAAACAAGAGGCTGATAACATGCAGGAAAGAAAGACATATCATTCGATCTGCAGAATGTGCGGATCAGGCTGCGGTGTGGATGTTGAAGTGGAAAACAACCGCATCGTGAAGGTCAGCGGAAACGAAGAAAATGACATCAACCGCGGACGTATCTGTATCAAAGGAAGCAGTGCTGCAACCTGGCTGAATCTGCCGGAACGTCTCAGGAAACCGCTGAAAAAGACAGCGAACGGTTTTGTGGAGATTCCTCTGGAACAGGCAATGGATGAGATTGCCGCAAAGATGAAGGAACTGCAGGACACTTACGGTAAACAGGCAGTCGCAGGCTGGAAGGGAGAGGGCACAGGGTTCAATCAGAATGAACAGCTGATGCGCAGATTTAACCGGGCAATCGGTTCCCCCAATTATTTCAGCAACAATACGCAGTGCAACAACAGCCGTTACGAAGCATTCTACCTGAATTACGGATGCTGGCCGCAGGCGGATTTCCGGCATACCAAACTGGCTATTTTCTGGGGAACCAATTCTCCGGCTGCGCATTCTTTCTGGACACAGGATCTCAATGAAGGCCGGGACAGAGGTGCACGCTCCATCGTCATTGACACGAAGTACAACGAACAGGCGCATATTGCTGATCTGTTTGTAATTGTCAGGCCGGGAAGCGATGCGGTGCTTGCGTACGGCATCATTCACCGGATGATTGAACGCGGGGTTGTGAATCAGGAGTATGTGGATACTTTTACACTTGGTTATGACAAGCTGAAGGTATATGCAGAACGCTTTACCGGTGAGTATGTGGAAAAGATCACCGGTGTAAAACCGGAAGTAATTGAGACGATTGTGGATATGATTCAGGCTGCCGGCAGACAGGTATGCAGCTGGCCGGGAACCGGTGTAGAACACCAGGCAAACGGTGTTTCCAACAGCCGGGTTTGTTCATTGGTCGATGCACTGGTCGGCGCAATTGATGTGTCGGGCGGAATGCTGATCAACGAGAATATGAAAACTAATTCTCTTGTGCTGGGTGATGATGTTCCGGTGGAAGGAGAACCGATTGGAAAGTCGGTGTATCCGGTTGTGGATTACTTCAAGAAGGAATCACATACGCTGATGTTAATGGATACGATTCTGACCGGGAAATATGAAGGCAGAGATTACCCGTTCAAAGGACTGATCATGACAGCTGCTGATCCGGTTATGACTGAAGCCAATACGGCCAAGACAATTCAGGCACTGAGCAGTCTGGAACTGTTTGTGGTCAAGGATCTGTTCCTGACCAAAACTGCGGAGCTTGCGGATTATGTCATTCCTGCCGCATGCAATTATGCCCGGGATGAACTGTACTTCAACGGAATGGAGCAGTCTGTGTATCTCGCCGAGAAGGTTGTGGAAGAACCGCTCCAGACAGAATATGAATTCCTCAAGGGTCTGGCGGACAGACTCGGTGCCGGACAGTACTTCCCGTGGAAGAATGAACGGGAAGTAATCGAGTACATGATTGAACCGAGCGGGTTTACGTACGAAGATCTGCAGAAATATCCCTCCGGACTGAGAACCGTTCTTGTGCATTATCACAAGCCGGAAGAGCGTCTGGCGAAAGGAGAAAAGCCGTTCCCGACACCGACCGGAAAGATAGAAATTTGTTCCACTGTTCTTGAACAGTTCGGGTATCCGGGTATTCCCACGATTGATCATCTCCCCGACTGCATCCTGCAGAAGGATGAAGAGTATCCCTACATCTGTATGACCGGGGCACGGAAGATTCCGTATTTCCACGGAAGATACCGGAACATTCCTCAGATTCTGAAAGCACACCCGCATGCGGAAGCGGAAATGCACGAAGCAGATGCTGAGGATCTCGGGCTGAAAGAGGGGGACATGATCCGGGTTACTTCACGGGTTGGTTCCATTGAAATACCGGTGCATATTATGAAGCACGATACCATTGCCCGGAGTGCAGTACAGATTACGCATGGCTGGGAAAATGCCAACGCAAACTATCTGACCGATGACAGTGACAGAGATCCGATCAGCGGATTTCCGAACCTGAAGACATTCGGTATCAGAATCGAAAAACTGTAAGGAGTACTTTGGTGAAAGAAACGTATACCGTCAGAGATCTGACCTGTATGGCTTTGTTTGCGGATGCAGGTCTGGCCGGAAAGAAACTGATCAGTCCCCTTGCCAATTCCATAACCGTAATGATGCATATCCCGGGAGGAATCGGCACGGCGTTTTCACTGATGTTTCTGGTGATCGGGACAGAACTTCTGGACCGGAAACATGCAGGGGCTCTGATGGCATTCGTACAGGCTGTGATTGCCTTGATGATGGGGATGACCGGCAGTATGGGAGGTTTCATCGTTATTGCGTACCTCGTTCCGGGTCTTGTGATTGATACCGTGCATTGGCTGCTGAAGAAGCAGGACCGGTGTTTCCGGATCATGGAGGAAAACGCGGCAGGATCCCTTGCGGCTGCGGTATTTGCCAATGCAATGGTATTCCGTCTCGGGGGAACAGCAGGGTGCCTGTATTTCAGTACTGCATTGACGGCAGGACTGTCTGCAGGATTTACAGCATATCTTTGTGTCACTCATCTTAAGAAAGTGAAGGGATTTCTATGCGTAAGAAAATAGTGTTGGTTCTGTTTCTGGCAGCTGCTCTGACGGCATGTCTGACATTACTGCATCTGAACAGCAGAAAACCTGCGGCAGAAAACGGAATCACGGTTTGTTACAACAGCAAGGAGTCAATTGTGGATATCCGGAAGCTGAATCTGACGGAAGTCAGCGGTACTGCAGTCAACGGCAAAGGCGAAGAGAAAACAATCAGCGGGAAAGGGATCCTGCTGAAAGATGTACTGACGTATGCCGGTGCAGAAACTTATGAACAGGCAGTTGTTACTGCAGATGATGAATTCTCTGCCACGGTAACTGCGGAGGAAATCAACGGAGATACGGTGTATCTGATCAGTGAAGAGGAAGAGGTGCAGATGGTGGTGTTTGGGGATTCCGACAGTAAGCGCCGGGTAAAGAAAGTCATACGCATCGAAGTGAAATGAAGCAGTACAGCGGAATTATTCTGGCAGGAGGCAGGTCTTCCCGGATGAAGGAAGACAAAGCAGAGCTGTTGCTCAACGGGAAAAGCTTCCTGGATCTGGCAGTGGACCGGTACCGGAGAGCAGGAATCACTGATATTGTGATATCCCGGAATAACGGAGATACCGAATATCAGGGTTTTCCGGTCGTTCCGGATGAAGAGCGTCTCGGTCCGCTTTCCGGCCTGTATGCGGCGCTGAAAGCAGTCCGGTTTTCCGCTGCTGTTGTGCTTCCGGTGGATATGCCGCTGGTCGATGAGTCGGTAATTCAGAGGCTGACGGTTGCGCATACCTGCGGTATTACAGCAGCCTGCACAGGAGAGCAGATACAGCCTCTTGCGGCAGTCTATGACAAGGTGGTCGGTGAAGTGATTGCCCGGCTTCTCAGTGAAGGGAAAAGGCGTGTGATGGAGCTGCAGAACATCGTTGCCTTCCGTACGGTGGACTTTCCGGAAGACATTTTCATCAACTGCAATACGCCGGAAGAATACCGGTTTCTGCTGGAACAACATGAGTACTGAGAGTACCCATGTTTTCTGTATAATGGGTGTATGAGCGATCTGTTTGAAAAACTGAATGAAGCACAGACAGAGGCGGTTACTTCAACGGAAGGCTATATCCGTGTAATCGCAGGCGCAGGCTCGGGCAAGACCCGGGCGCTTTCACACCGCTTTGCGTATCTTGTCAATGAACTGGGCATCAGACCCGGCAATATTCTGTGCGTGACCTTCACCAATAAAGCGGCTGCGGAGATGCGGCAGCGAATACACCAATTGACCGGTGACAACGATACCGGTATGATTGCGACATTCCACGGTTTCTGTGTATCGGTGCTGCAGGAAGACAGCCATGCGGTATCCTATCCGAAGTCATTCCTGGTGCTGGATAATTCCGATATAGATGCGATGCTGGCGATGATCTATGAAGAGCGGGGACTGACCCTGCGTGATAAGACCTTCGGCCAGGCCAGGGATATGTTTGAGATGCGCAAATGCGTCTATGAGCAGGGATACTACAAGCTGATGATCAGTATGTCGGTGGATGAGCTGTATCAGAAGTATCTGGCGGCAGAGTCGGTGGACGACATACTGTTCTACGGGTATCTGTATCAGGAGAAGAAATGCTTTGCGCTGGATTACAATGATCTGATCTGGTATGTGCTGTATATCTTTGAAACATTCCCGGATATACGATTGAAGTGGCAGAAGCGGCTGGAATATATCATGATCGATGAATTCCAGGATATTGATCCGCTGCAGTATGAGCTGATGGAACATATCTGCGGGTATCACAACAATCTGTTCATTGTCGGTGATCCTGACCAGACGATTTATACATGGAGAGGTGCCAGAATCGGTTTCCTGCTGAACTTTGATCAGAAGTTCCCGGATGTGCAGACGATCATGATGATGCAGAATTACCGCTCAACGCCGGAGATTCTGGCCTGCGCGAATTCACTGATCCGGAAGAATCACAACCGGATTGAGAAAGACCTGATTCCGGTGCTTCCTGCAGGCACGAAACCGGTGTATTTCCATGCGAAGAATATTCGTGAGGAAGCGGAGTGGCTTGCGGCTAAAATCAAATCCCTGCATGAATCCGGTGTACCGTACCGGGATATTACATTGCTGTACCGGGCGCACTATGTGACCAGGATGATCGAGGAAGTATTCGCACAGAAGGAACTGCCGTATACGGTATACAGCGGCGTGCCTTTCTACGGCAGAGCGGAGATTAAAGATGCCCTGTGTTATCTGCGCATGATTGTGTATAAGGATGATCTGTCTTTTATGCGGATTGTGAATCAGCCGAAGCGCAATATGGGCAGACGGAGAATTGCTTTCCTGCAGGAATATGCCCAGGAACATGACTGTACGCTGTATGAAGCCCTGAACAGAACCCTGGACAATGAAATCTTTCAGAAGACCAAGGCAGGGCAGTTTGTTGAGCTGATTGAAAAGTATGCGCGCAGTTATGCGGACAAGGAAATCTCACAGGTATTGACGGAGATTCTGGATGAGAGCGGATATGAGAGGATGCTGCGGACGGAGGGAAGCCAGGAGAGACTGGATAATCTCGCTGAGCTGAAGCAGGCTGTGCATGATTTTGAAGTGACTAGCGGGGAAGAGAATGAGCTGGAACAGTATCTGCGCAGTATTGCCTTTATGACAAACAATGACCTGAATACGGTCGCTGACAAGGTGAAGCTGATGACCGTGCATGCGGCGAAAGGTCTGGAGTTTCCGGTGGTGTTCCTGTGCTCCATGTCGGAAGGTGTATTTCCTTCCCGCAAAGTCAGCAGTCAGAATGCCATGGAGGAAGAACGCAGACTGGCGTATGTCGCCATCACCAGAGCGGAGAAGCAGCTGTATCTGAGTGATGCGGAAGGCTACAACTTTGACAACAGTGCCAGGGTGCCGAGCCGGTTTATCCGCAATATCGATCCGGAACTTCTTGTGTATGAACGGGAACTGAACGAAGATCTGATCAAGCGCACGGATGCTTATATATCTTCAAGCGAAGCATCGCTGATGCCGGATGAGGATCATCTGCCGTATCAGATCGGCGACCGGGTGAACCACAAGGTATTCGGTGCCGGTGTGATCAAAGAAATCGACACGGAGAACGGTGCATATGTCATTGCCTTTGCGCGTATGAAAACACCGCGCGGCATTTCTTTCAAAGCTGCAGGGAAACTTGAAAAAATAACAGATGAATCATGAAAACCTGCTTGACAAGGCGGGTTTCTGTCAGATATAGTTTCGACTATAAACAAATTAAATGAACCTGAAAGACGTTGAAGGAGAGGGTTCGGAACAGATACGCATCAGAGAGTCTGCGGTTGGTGAAAGCAGATTGCGGAATGGACCGGTGAACTTGTCACTCCCGAGTCGGAGCGCAGAAAGCGAAAGTGAGTAGAGCCTCCCGTGAAGCCGCGTAAGTGCCAAGAAACTTGTTGGAGTTTCAAGAGAGGCATTCGTAAGAGTGCAACCAGGGTGGTACCGCGATATAGATATATCGTCCCCGGAAAAATGTTGTTCCGGGGATTTTATTTCTCCGGCAGAAGGGAGAGCAGAGATGGACAAACCAAATGAGCTTCAGTTTAAGATTCATGAGATTATTGACCGTATCCGTGAACTCAGACAAATTGAAGGACTGAGTACGGCGGATATGGCCGCTAAACTCGGCATGTCCGAGGATGATTACCTGGATTATGAAAGCGGCAGGGAAGAGCTGAACTTCGGTTTCCTGTACACGGTTTCCAAGATTTTTGCGGTAGACGTCGGTGAGCTGATTGAAGGTGTAGCGCCGCGTCTGAGTTCCTATATTCTAACAAGAGCCGGTGAAGGCAGGATCGTGGACAATGCGCACGGTATGACGTACTACGCACTGGCGGATAAGTTCAAGAACCGTGTATCGGAGCCGCTGTTCGTGCACAGTGTGTTTGATCCGGATGCCCAGCTGAGACCGGTGGAAACATCCACACATGAAGGACAGGAGCTGGATATTGTCATCCGCGGATACCTGAAGGTACAGCTGGGAAACTATACGGAGATTCTCGGTCCGGGTGATTCCATTTACTATAACTCATCCACCCCGCACGGACTGCTGGCGACCAACGGCGGTGACTGCGACTTCTATGCCATCGTTCTGAACCCGGGTGATACGACACCGGTTGTGCCGGAGATTGCGCCTGTTATTACAACAGAGCGGGTAACCGGAGAGCCGCGGATCTGGGAG
Source organism: Solobacterium sp. (assembly GCA_017459725.1). Classification (GTDB taxonomy): domain Bacteria; phylum Bacillota_I; class Bacilli_A; order Erysipelotrichales; family Erysipelotrichaceae; genus Bulleidia. The sequence goes on from JAFUCL010000039.1 coordinate 11,962, forward strand.
AACTTCATCAATGTATCGGAGGACGGCACCGGCAACCTGAAGGAAATCTCGTTCAAGAATACGGACAGCTTTAACTTTGCCTTTGATGTGGTGGATAAACTGGGCAGAGAAAAACCCGATAAACTGGCGATGCTGCATATCGGCATGGACAAGACCGAAACCAGGATGACCTTTGAGGATATGAAGAAAAAGAGCGGCAGGGCAGCCAACTACTTCCGTGCGCTCGGTATCCAGAAAGGTGATCGTGTCATGCTGGTGCTGCGCAGAAACTGGCAGTTCTGGCCGATCCTGCTGGGTCTGGAGAAACTCGGTGCTGTAGCAATTCCGGCCGTGGATCAGCTGTCCGAGAAGGATTATCTGTACCGCTTTGAAACAGCGAATGTATCCGCAATCGTGTGTTCCTCCGACGGTGTGAGTGTGGAGAATTCCACGCCTGCCATTGAACAGTACGGGAAGATCAAAGTAAAGATCACCACAAACGGTATGGTGGACGGATGGCATTCCTTCGACGATGAATACCTGATGTACTCCAGTCACTTCAGCCGTACAGATGATGCAATCTCCGGCAATGATCCGATGATGGCTATCTTTACATCCGGTTCAACGGGATATCCCAAACTGGCTGTGCATAACTGCAAATATCCGCTCGGTCACTTCGCTACAGCGAGATACTGGCACTGTGTGGATCCGGACGGTCTGCATCTTACCATCAGTGATACCGGCTGGGCTAAGGCTATGTGGGGAAAGATCTTCGGACAGTGGCTGTGTGAAGCTGCCGTATTTGTCTATGACTTTGACAGATTCAACGCCGACGACATTATGCCGATGTTCAAGAAATACGGTATTACAACATTCTGTGCGCCGCCGACCATGTACAGGTTCTTCATCAAGCAGGACCTCTCGCATTATGATCTGAGTTCCATCAAGCATGCCTCCACAGCAGGAGAAGCAATGAATCCGGAAGTCTTCAACCGCTTCCGTGAAGCAACCGGACTTTCCATCATGGAAGGTTTCGGACAGACAGAAACAACCCTGGTGCTCGGCAACTTCCTCGGTATGAAACCGAAGGTGGGATCCATGGGCAAACCGAATCCGCTGTATCATGTGGAGCTGATTGATCCGGACGGAAACATTGTGAAGACAGGTGAACCTGGGGAAGTATGCATACGTGTAGCCGAAGGTGCACCATGCGGACTGTTTACTGGGTATTATGAAGACAAAGAATCCACCGATGCGGTATGGCATGACGGGTATTATCATACCGGTGATCTGGCATGGAAGGATGAAGACGGTTATTTCTGGTATATCGGCAGAGCGGACGATCTGATCAAGTCATCCGGCTACCGGATCGGGCCGTTTGAAATTGAATCTGTTCTGATGGAGCTTCCGTATATTATGGAATGCGGTGTATCACCTGCACCGGATCCGGTCAGAGGCCAGGTAGTAAAAGCAAGCATCGTGCTGGTAAACGGTACAGACGGTACTGATACACTGAAGAAGGAAATACAGGATTACGTCAAGAAGAGAACGGCTCCGTATAAGTATCCGCGTATCATTGAGTTCAAGGATGAACTCCCTAAGACAACAAGCGGAAAGATTATCCGTTCACAGCTGTAACAAAGAAAGTCTCAGAAATGAGACTTTTTTCTATAACCGGACTTAGGTACTGGAGGAACTGGCAAATTGTATTTTTGCTTACCCGACCGGATGGCAGGAAAAATGCTGAGATTATCATATATCCTTATAGTGGAGTACAAGGAGAAATAAATGGATCTTTCAAAGTACCAGTACATATGGGAGAGAGAACGGTCTGATTGGGCATTAGTTGATTCTCCATATGGATATGGAATCGTTAATGTCAAAACTCATATTCTGTTGCATATCGACGACGATGAACTCGAGAAAGCAGTAATCAACAAGATGGAAGAATCAGGCAATGATAAATATGACTCAATAACAGATGCTTTTGAGTCGGGAAACACAGCTGAGATGTTTTAACGTTTTGTGTAACAGGATGCAGTTGTTAGTGCGAATGACCGAATGGAGTTTTCAGATAGTCTAAAATCAGACCGGGTGAAAACAATTCACTTGGCGGCAAGAAGGCCATAAGGAGGAAAAGATGGTACGAAAAAGAATGGGATACGTAGAACCGGAGAATTATTTTCCAAAGGAAATCAGAAAGAAATACAAACTCGGAGAGTTTGCTGAAGACAACGAAACAGCAAGCAAGAAACCGGCAAAAAAGAAAGCAAAGCCGTCAACAACAGAGAAAAAGTGAGATAGAAAGTGCTCGTTGCCATGAAAAAACAGAATGTAACGATAAACGGAATAACAATTTCTATTCCGGAATATTATCAGAAGGTTGATTCCATGCCAGATGATCCTGTAGATTCCATTCCATATATGGTTCAGACAGATAATGCCATGTGCTTTGCGCTGATTTTTCCTGTAGATGAATCCGAATCGCTTCCCCGTACAAAGGAATCATTGATTTCAGGAATACGGCAGTTTCTGGGAGAAAACCAGGGACTGATTCGGGTAGAGGCAGCTGAGGATTATGTTTACAGTATCGTGAAGACTATAAAAGAGCCGAGTGGAGTTCAGTACACCCTGACCTATCAGCATTTTTTCCCTGATTTCATTCTGAATATTCAGGCGTTTTTTGAAGAAATCGGGACAACAGGAATTCGAGACAGCATAGGATATGAGATGTGCCGCAGACAGGACCTTGTAGGGACAAAAGACGATCCTTTTGCTGGTTGGTGGAAGGACCCTTATGACAACAGCATCAAGAAGGGGGCGCTGATGAATCTTTCGGAACGAGAAGAATTTGACGAACTGTTTCCGGGATTTCCGCTGAGTATGTGCAGGGAATTTGTAAAGGCTTTGGAGAGCTGAGGGGAGGAAAAAATGGCGGACATTGCAATAAAAATGGGTGTGAATGCCCCGTCTGATGATGTTGAGGGCGTCCTTAAAGTTTTAAATTACATATATGAGCAGGACCCTTCCGAAGATGATCAGCCTTTCCATTTCAGTGCATATGAGGTTAATTTCAGCGATGGTGCCATTGGAGTTTTAGCCAGTATGTCCTTTCTTCTGAATTACACAGCTAAAGACGGAACAGATAAACAGTATAGTTCTCCTCTGCTGCAAAGCTTTTTCAGAACTATAGAGGACGAGAAGCCCGCTTTCTCAGTAGTTATTCCAGCGCGCAGCCGTAAGCTAATCCGCATTATCTATGAACAGAGAGAGCGAGAAGAAAATGAAGAAGAAAGAAGCCGCTGTGTTCAGAGGATGGCCGAAGAATTCGGTTTGGAATAGAAAACGGGTGTCTCCTGTGAGGCGGCCTGTTGTAAGCAAGAATCTCTATACTGATCCTGTAATCAGAAATATTTACAAAGAAAGGCACGCATTGATGACGGTGACCGCGAACTGCCCCTATGGCGTGATGGTGCAGGTTTGGGGGAATTGCCGATCAGACCGATATTAGTCTTGCAGCGGAAAGGGAAAAGCAATGTTCAATAGGTTTTACAAAGAAAATGAAGGCGATAGGATCTGGTGGCTTGACAATGACGGTACAGAGGGGGAATTCGTTTTTAGTTTCAACAGAATAAAAACGTTTAATCTGTTTCGGGATTATCCATGGAAGTTAACAGAGGAGCAGAAACGCATATTTGATGAAGAGCAGCCATTTTGGGCGGATTTCTTTTCTGATAGGAGAATGGATGACTGATTTCTACATTGTCAAAGACAATATTAGAGATAGATAATAATTGTTGCATTCTTGCTGCCACCAATAATGAAGGGGCTCATTTTCTTGATGGTTTTCAACTGAATTCCAGATTTCTGTAATGTCTGCCTTCCTTTCTATGATTAGAAATAACTAACCTGATAGTAGCATATGCCGCCTTCACAGAACAGCTTCGCTTTGATTCGCGGCCGACAGACAATGCCTGCAGACAGCAGGAAGGTTCAATCTGAGAATTCTTCTCCGGCGATCTGCAGGATTTTTCTGATCTCCGGCCGTGTGACATTGCCTTTTGCCCAATACAACAATGCTTTAGGACCGGCAATCAGTTCGGAAAAATCACACTTCAGCGGAACGATCCCGGGATACCTTCTGCCGGCTTCCAATGGAAGAAAACCACCGCCGATATCATCCGCTATCAAACGGGATATGATATAGATCTGAGAACTTTTCAGCACGATGTTCAATGTGAGTCCCAATTGCTGAAATGCTTCCTCGATCCGTTTTGTTATGGGAAATGTATCTCCGAATAGAATGATCGGATTTGCGGCGACATCTTCCGCAGTCACATATTCTTTATCTGCCATGGGGTTATCCGCGCTGACACAGTAGTGAAGGTTGGAGCCTCTGATTGAAAATGTGTTGAAGACATCTTTCCATTTCTCCGAGAAAGAGTAGCGATGACCGGTCAGAACAACATCCAGCTGCCCGTCATACAGATCCTGCAGCAGATCGGATCCGGCACCTTCTCTTATCTGGATCTTTATCGAAGGGTATTTGCGGGTAAATCTGCTGTACAGCTTCGGTCCGATCTCGGAACCTATCACAGGAGAATAACCGAAATGGATTCCCTTATCATCAAGAGAACCGGAATCGATCACCTCCTGCATTCTGTCGTATTGCCGCATTACTTTCAGGAATTCCTCCCGCAGTGCAATGCCGGCATCAGTCAGATAGATCTTCGGTCCGTTCCGGTGAAACAAAGGGACACCGCATTCCTGTTCGAGCTCTTTGACTGCGACGGACAATGTGGGCTGTGAGATATACAGATCCCGGGCGGACTTTGTAAGATTCAATGTTTCGGAAACGGAGAGGAAATACTGGATTTGCTTGAGTGTTATCATGATTCACCTGTATTCGCCGGTCTGCGGGGATCCTGCAGCGGCGGTTCTTTTTCTGTATTCTACTATAGTTTTTTTTAATAGTTCATGAAATTTCGGTATTTCCCAACTGCTTCCCTCACGAATTATATTTTCCTTGTAAGAAACCGGTTTCATTCAAACGATATGATCTTCCGGACCGATCATCCGGCAGGTGGTATCCAGGAGGGAGTATTGTGAATTTTGGTCTTATCTATGTATTGGTTGTATATTTAATCGTCATCGCGCTCATGTGCTCCAATAAGTTCAGTATTGCGACATGCGCCGTAACATGCGCAACATTGCTGCAGCTTGGGGGCGTCGTAACCTTCAAAGAAGCATGGGCAGGTCTTTCCAACAGTTCCGTCATCATGATGGCCGCAATGTTTGTTGTGGCAGCCGGATTATCCAAAACAAGCATCCTGAAAAAGCTGTCCGGGAATATCATTAAGCCAGGGTCCAGTGATACCAAGATCATGCTCGGTCTGGCGTTCATCATCTTCATTCTGACAAGCTTCACGAACGGCACAAACAGTCTGAATATCATTCTTCCCATCGTCTATACGGTCTGTGCTGCACAGAACCGTCCGGCAAGCAAGTTTATCCAGAACTGCGCTATCCTTTGCCAGGTATGGGCAGGTCTGCTTCCTCTGGGCGGAAATGCAGGTTCGTATAACATGCTGAATCAGATCGTTGAAAGCTTCGGCGGTGTCGGTGAATTCAATTACTTTACCCAGATGCTGGCAAAGCTTCCTCTCGGCCTGGCAGTCATGGCAGTCTGTATCTTTGTCAATCATAAGTTCGCTCCTTCTTTCGAAGCTGAGGAATATCAGACAACAGGAAAGAAGGAAACACAGGGTCTTGATCCGAAGAAAGAAAAGATCGCAATTGCCATTTTTGCTCTGACCATTATCGGTCTGGTCACTTCCAGCCTGACAGGCATTATCGATTCAACACTGCCGTGTGTCATCGGAGCGCTTGCAATGATATTCTTCGGAATCCTGAAACCCCGTGAAGTACCCGGCAATATGGGAATCAGCGTTATTCTCTGCATGGTATGCATGCTGCCGATTGGTACAGCTCTTGTAAATACCGGTGGGGATGTCCTCATTGCAAACGGAATCGACAAACTGCTCGGCGGTACGAACAATTCCTTCATTGTTCTCGGTGCATTCTACCTGGTATCCGCAGTACTGACGCAGATCATGTATAACTCCACGGTACAGAATATATTCCGGCCTCTGGCGATCATTGCCGCAGTGAGTCACGGCTGGAGCGCTACAGCACTGGTACTTGCCGTATCGATCGGATCTTCTGCCGCAATGCTGACACCGATGGCATCCAATGTTACAGCACTTGGTTTCAATGCCGGGCACTATGATATGAAGCAGTATATCAAAGGCGGTCTTGTGCCGTTCATCGTAGAATTCATCGTATTCATGGTTACTGTTCCGCTGATGTTCCCGTTGGTAAAATAAAAAAGGAGGTATGAACGAATGATCATAACAGAAGTAAAAGCGATCCGTGCGAACAGATACTGTTACGCAAAGATCACAACAGATACAGGAATCTACGGTATTGGTGAAAGCGGTTCCTTCGGGGCGCTGGATGCCTCTGCTGCGCAGATCGAGAATTTCGGCACATTCCTGGTAGGAAAGGATCCTCTTAATATCGAACATCTCTGGCAGGCAATGTTCCGTGGTTCCTATTTCAGAGGTTCTGCAGTGATGGGGGCTATTTCTGCAATCGATATTGCGTTGTGGGATATTGCCGGCAAGTACTATAAGGTCCCGATCTATAAGCTTCTCGGCGGTAAATGCAGGGATAAAGTCAGAGTATATGCACATGTATTCGCAAAAACAGATGAAGAGCTCGTTGCCAACTGCAGAAAGAGAGCAGAACAGGGCTTTACAGCCGTAGGACACTTATCACCGTTCCTGGATGAACCGATCACCATGCCATATGAAAAGACACATGTCAAAAACATGGAAGAGTCCATCAGGAGAGTGCATCTGATGAGGGAAGCTGTCGGTGACGATATTGACCTCTGCATCGAACTGCACAGAAGATCCCTCCCTGGTGAGGCGGTTGTTCTGATCAATGAGATCGAAGATGTACATCCTCTCTTTGTGGAAGATCCGATTCCTCCCGGAAACAACGAAGCAATGGCATATGTCGTCTCCAAGAGCAACATTCCCGTCGCGACCGGTGAAAGACTGCATACGATCTTTGAATTCCAGGATCTGCTGGACAAAAAAGCAACCGATTATGTACGGATCAGTCTGACGACGGTAGGCGGCATCACAGGCGCAAAGAAGATCGCTGCGCTGGCAGAAACCAAGATGTGTCCTGTGATTCCTCACAATCCGCTTTCTCCGGTATGCACAGCAGCGGAAATGCAGTTCTGCATGAGCATCGACAATCTTCTGATCTGTGAATATCCGGATCCGGACGGGGCGCTGATGAAGGACAAAGAACACAAGAAGAGCGACCTGGTCACGAATTATTTCAAAGCAGAAAACGGTTATGTGACAGTACCGGATACACCGGGACTGGGCGTCGATCTGGTGGAAGATGTAGAAAAGAAATTCCCGGCAGTCGTAATGCCTGTTATGTGCAGACTGAACGGGGACGGTTCTATCAGAGACCAATAAGAATCCCGGAAAACCTCGGCTGAATGAAGCTGGGGTTTTTTTCCTGCAGAAGTCCGGATAAGACAATGAAAAAATGAGATATGCAAAAGAGTTTATGCCTGTACATGCTTGCAACAATATTAAAGGAATATGCAAACCAAAAGCACCCATTATCATCAGGCAAGACTTGCTGATATCAACAAACTAATGGATAATAATGCATATGCATAAATATTATGAAATTAATGAAAAAGGGAATAATATCTGCTGCAAGGTGTATTACAGGGAGAAGTCTGTGGCTCAAAAGGCAGTTCTGTTCTGTACAGGGTTTGCCGGCCACAGGGATAACGGTGCGGCGGAAAAGTTTGCGGAGAATGTACTTTCCAAATATAAAGATGTAATCGTAATCGTGTTCAACTGGCCAGCGCATGGGAATGATGTGAAGAAGAAATTGAACCTGGAAGACTGCACTGTTTATCTTGAATGTGTGATTGAAGATATGAAAGCCAGATTCGGTGTCACGGAACTGTATTCGTATGCGACCAGCTTCGGCGGATATCTGATTCTGAAATACATTTCCGAACACGGAAATCCGTTTCGGAAAATCTCACTGCGGTGTCCGGCAGTATACATGTACGATGTACTGACCCGATCTATCATGAAAAATGATGAATATGACCGGATCATGAAGGGAAAAGAGGTTCTGGTCGGTTTCGACCGGAAGATCATCGTAACGCGGGCATTGCTGGAGGAACTGCAGGCAAATGACATCCGGAAAAGAGATTTCCTGGGATTTGCGGATGATATTCTTATCCTTCATGGGACAAAGGATGAAGTCGTGCCGTTTGAAAGCTGCCGGGAATTTGCGGAGAACAATGTGATCGAGCTGATTCCTGTGGAGAATGCCGATCATCGCTTTCAGAATCCCGCATGTATGAGCCTGGCAAACAAACATACACTGCAGTTCTTCGGAATTCAATAAACTGATTTCAGTACGATTCACAGCTAAAAAACTGCGGTTTTCAGAGGGTCTCAAATCAGACCGGCTGAAAACTGGGCGACGCATAGAGAAAACGCAAAGCCATTAGCTAAAGAAATGATTCGGCTATACTGTGAAAGGAGAGATAAATGATAATGTCGCCTGAATGGTATGAAACGGTTATGCCGTATTTGTACCTAGACAAAAATTCTGAAGTTTACAAAAAATACGGTGAGATGTCAATAAAAGAGGACGCACCGCCGGAAGCTAAAGAAATGTACGAAGAATATATGAGTCTTAGAAGAAGGGGTTTAAAGTAAACTATTGAAGGGAAAAGACCAAAAATGTAGTAAATAATACCCATTTGTGGACGTCCTAAAACTGAATCACTTAAGCTGCACACTTCATAGCTGACAGAGCGGCAGGAAGCATCATCGAGCCCAAAATGGGCTCGTTTTTCATTCGTGTCCTGTGACAATTCAGAACATTTACAGCATCTATCAGGTCACTGTTATATTCATCTTGTCTTTCAGAACCGCAGGGGTTAGAAAACTCCTTGCCGACGGGGAATGGGATATATTGAAATATATAATGGCAGCGTTTTGACAACGCACGAATCTATGATTATCCTGCAGGTGGATGGAGGTGTATCATGACTACTACAAATCTGAATATCAGAATTGATAAAGATATTAATAATCAGGCCGACTTGATTTTTTCTGAGCTGGGACTGAATATGACTACGGCAATCAATATCTTTCTCAGAACTACAATCAGAGAAAACGGAATACCTTTTGAATTGAAACTGGATGTTCCGAACAAAACAACAGCAGCTGCAATCGAAGAGGGAAGACGTATCGCTTCTGACAGCAGCGTTAAGGGCTATACAAATATGGAGGATCTTAAAGCAGCGCTGGAAGAATGAAGTATGAGGTCAAGTTTACCAATCAGTTTAAAAAATAGTTAGGAAATCAGAATTTCCTAACTATCGAATGCTGGCAGATATTTTGCGGAGAACCCGTTGACTGTCTTAACAGTAACCGGAATTATATAATTGCAGCACTGATTAATAATCAAGACAGAATATGATGCCGCAAACACAGCGAACCCTGAACGGGGTTTTTATTCTGCTTTGCGGAAAGCTGCTGTATCCTGTCCTTCCGGTATCAGCGGATATGCATCGTAGTTTTCCACTGTCGTGTACTGACCTCTTTCCCGCAGACTGACTTTTCCGTAGTAAGGTCTTGTACCGTATCCGAGCATGCTCATGCAGAAACGGAGTTTCAGGAATTCTTCTCCGGCACAGATGCCGCGCAGGATCATAGGTGTTTCAGCGTTTTTGATCAGGACAGTGATGGTTCCGTCCCGCAGGATTTCCATCAGGATATCATCGGTTTCAACTGTCTGAGCGATCAGGAGATAGCTCTGCGGGAATGCCGCATCTGCACCGTCTGTAATAGTATCCAGGCAGGCAGGATCAACCGGGAACTGTGAAGGAAGATTCTTTGCTCTTTCCAGGCGCAGATAATCACTGTCCGGGACAAGCGGTTCACCATGACCGTCCCAGCCCGCAAATACGAGCGCATCTTCCTGTACGCTGATCTCATAGCCGGCAGGTTCTTCACTCCAGTACTGTCCGGCCATGGAGAATCCGGAGAACTGTCTGACTTCCGCTAGGATACGGTGATCATCCAGTGTTTCCACAGGTGTGATCTCAGCTGCAGCATATACATACAGTTCATCGTCATAGTATGTGCCGATATTCATGTACAGTTTACCGAATGCCGCAAATACTTCTGCGACTGCGTATTCGTGTTCATCATAGTCGATCCGGTAGCTGCCGCGGATTCGTTCATAGAAGTCCAGATCTTCATAGACGGGTCCGGGAGGACTGCTCTGATACGTAATCTCATGGATTTCTACGGGTGTTTTCTCATTGATGGGTTTCAGGATACCGTTGTCGGCAGTGAGGTAATCACTTCCTTCCGGAAGGCTGAAGGAGAGCACGGGATGATAGAAAGCAATGGTGCCGTCTTCCTGTCTGGTTCCGTAATAGCCCGGTGACGCAAACCTGGCAACCCGCTCAAGGTTTCTGCCGAGTGTGATTGTGACGGGAATGTCCTGCCATGTAATATCACAGCCGTACTGTGAAGGTTCGGGGTTGTCTGTATAAAAATGATACCGGTCTTCCTTTGGCTGAAATGTAAATACGGCAGGTACACCGGTTCCGGTGAAGCCGCCGATTGAAGTCACTTTGGCACCGCTGACGGTATCGGGAATGATGATTTCATGCAGTGACGGATCGATTGTGCCTGTATAGGTTTCCGCAAAAGCCTTTTTGCCGGTGTCACTGATCCGGTATGAAATATTGTTTTCTTCGGCTGTTTTATTGCTGTAACCGGTGATGGAACCGGTGCACCCGCACAGCAGAAAAGAAGTGCTGATCAGTATACTGCAAATTATCCGCAGAAATTTCATATACGGGTTCCTCCATCTTTATTGTACGGGGAAACTCAGGGTAAAAGAAAGCGGCAGATTGCTCTGCCGCACGGCAAGGTTCAGCGCTTTTTGAGTAGGCGCGCTGTTTTCCACTTTCCCGAATAGAAATAGATCATACAGATACACAGCGGAAGCACCCGGCTGAGTGCGGTTCCCCAGAAGTATCCGAGTTCCCGCATATTGAATACATTTACGAAGAGCAGGCTGAGGCCGATCTTGCAGACAACTCCGTCAAGAATACCGATGGCAAAGTTCAGCGGGGCATTGCCGGAACCGACTACCATGGCCTGGTATGCATTGATGCATGCGGTGACCAGGAAGTGAATGATCATGATGCGCAGATAGATGACACCGAGATCAAGCACAGCCGGGTCTTTGGTAAAGATGCCGAACAGTGCATGCGGGAAGAAGACAACAATCAGTGATATGACACCTGCCACAAAGAGACAGGATACCAGAGCTGAGTATACGATCTGTTTTGCACGGTCGTATTTCTCGGCGCCAAGGTTCTGTCCGATCATGGCACCGGCTGCCTGGGCAGTGGACTGTGAATAGATTTCCAGGAATTTCTGGAGTTTGTTGCCGACGGAGTTTGTGCCGGAGGCGACAAGTCCGTATGCGTTCACATTGGCGTTGACCCAAACCATGGATACACGGACCAGGGTGGAGCGGGCTGCCTGCGGAATACCGAGCTGCAGAATGATTTTTGTGGCTTCGGGATCCAGCTTGAAATATGACCGTTTGAGTTCAAAGCCAAACTGTTCACGGTTTTTGTACATGTAGATAAAGGCTGCCGCAAAGCTTGCAAACTGAGAGGCTGCTGTTGCAATTGCGGTTCCGGCAGCTTCCAGGCGGAAGACGACGACCAGAAGAAGATCAAGGAAGATATTGACAATTGCAGCGATGATGATGAATTCAAGGGGACGCTTGGATTCGCCCAGACCTCTGAGAATACCGCATACAGCGTTGTATCCGAAGATAAAGGGAAGTCCGATGGCGGTGATAATCAGATAACCGGAAGCCTGACCGAAAGCTTCCTGCGGGCAGTTGAGCATTGTCAGAATCTGCCGGAAAAACAGCAGAGAGAATACTGTAAAGACAAGACTCATAATAATATTCAGAGTGAGAAAACTGCCGATTGAGCGCTGCAGTTCTTCATGGCGTTTCGCACCGGCAAGCTGAGCAATGTATATTTGTCCTGCAGTTGCGAAAGCTGTCGCAATCGGTGTAAGAAAATCAGAAACTTCACCGCCGGTGGAAACACCAACCGTACCGACGTTGCCGACAAATCTGCCGATGACCATCAGATCAACCATTGAGTAAAGCTGCTGAACCAGATTGGTCAGAACAATCGGCAGTACAAATAAAAGAAGACTCTGAAAAACAGGCCCCTGTGTAAGATCTCTGCCGATCTGTTTTCCTTTCGCTGTCATAGGCAACCTCCTGTTTTGTATAGGATTACGCGTTAATCATACTTGTGAATACAGGCAGGAGATAATCAAAAAATGGTTTGAAAGACAAAAGAAAATGAAACCGGAATGTGCATATTTCCCGGGAAGAAAAATCCTGTCCGGTTAAAGACAGGATTTCAGGGTTATCTGCGGGCGTGAATGGCATCACGGAGCCGGTACAGCTCTTCCTGTTTGGCAGGATCACTGCAGAAATCGGCAGCCAGGATTGCCTGTGCCAGGACAGCCTGTTTCAGTGATTCGGAAGCGTTCACTCCGTCCACATACGGCAGGAATGCTTCTTCGTGTACGTTTGTGCCGTCGGTATTGCCGGCGCCGAGTTCACAGTATGCGGTCGGGCATACGCGGGAAACATTGCCTACATCCGTCGATCCGCTGTATGGACGCGGTGTTTTGCGGATACCGGTTACACCTGCATTCTGCAGAGCTTCTTCAAAGACATCACTGAGGAAGGGGATGCCTTCGTAGTTGTCAAAGCTGTTTTCAAAGTACCGCCATTCATACGTAGCACCGGTCATGAGGCAGGCGCCTTCCGCGCAGTGCAGTACTTTCTGTTCCAGTTCATCCACATATTCCCGTTTTTCGGCACGGATATAGAACCGGCTGCGGGTGAGAGCAGGAACAACGTTTGGGGCCAGGCCGCCGTCACAAACAATGCCGTGGATTCTTGCATCGGAGGTGATGTGCTGCCGCAGAGCGTTGATGCCGTTGAAGGTAAGATAGCAGGCGTCCAGGGCATTGACACCGCGTTCCGGGGCTCCTGCCGCATGGCTGGATACACCGTGATAGGTGAATTCAATGCTGTTCATGGCAAGGGCACGGTAACCGAGGTCGGCACCGTTTCCGCCCATAATATGTATCTGCATAGCAAGATCCGTGTCATCGAAGATACCTGCTTTGACAAGGTCTGCTTTACAGCCGACGGTTTCTTCGGCCGGGCAGCCGACATAGCAAACGGTACCGCTGATCAGACCTTCATCCATCAGCTGTTTCAGAATCAGGGCAGCACCGAGTGTATTCGCCGCAATCCAGTTATGTCCGCAGGCATGTCCCCACTGGTCATTCTGCGGTCCGTATCCGGGCAGAGCATCATACTCCGCCAGCAGGGCAATATGCGGATGTCCGCTGCCGTATTCAGCCGTGAAGGCAGTTTCCACACCGGCAACGGGTCTTGTTACCGTGAAGCCGTTTGACTGCAGGGTGCGGGTGAGAAGATCGGCCGCATAGTATTCCTGCAGTCCCGGTTCGGGATGGGTAAAGATATCATGACAGACATCCGTATAACAGGCTCTTGCCTGCTGTTCTGCTTCTTTGATCCGCTGCAGAAGTTCTGCCGGAATCATCCTGCATTCCTCTCAGCCAGAAGTCTGCGCTTGTCTTCCGCAATGGAAGCCTGCAGACCGTGGTTGGTATAGATGGACAGAGCGAAGAATACCTGGGTCAGGACAGCTTTGTGCAGTCCGCGGAAGCCGTATTCACCATGCACATACTGCAGGAATGCTTCTTCGTGGCAGCGTGCACAGTCGGTATTGCCGATACCCATGTTGGTCATCACGGTCGGACATACCCAGGAGACATTGCCGACATCGGTTGATCCGCTCGGCGGAAGGAATGATTTGTCCACATTTTCAACACCGGCTTCGTGGAAGCAGTCTGTTACCAGATCAATCAGGGTCTGGTTCAGCTTCATGTTGTCATAGCTGTTTTCAAAGTAGCGCCATTCCATCTCGGCACCGGCCATAATAGCACCGCCGCGCGCACAGTTGATGACTTTCTGGGTCAGTTCATTGAGGTAGTTGCGGTCAGCAGCTCTTACAAACCATTTGCTCTGGGCAAGGGCAGGAACTACGTTCGGTGCCAGACCGCCGTTGGTGATGATACCGTGGATTCTTGCGTCCGGTGTAACGTGCTGACGGAGTGCGTTGACGCCGTCAAACATCAGGTAGCAGGCATCCAGGGCGTTGACACCGCGTTCAGGTGCACCTGCCGCATGGCTGGATACACCGTGGTAAGTGAATTCAACACTGTCGATGGCCAGAGACTGTCCGGCAACCTTGGTTGTATCACCGTCACTGATATGGATCTGGATTGCTGCATCGATATCCTCGAAGCATCCTTCATTAACCAGATTGACTTTGCCGCCGAGCATTTCCTCTGCCGGGCATCCCATATATACAATCGTTCCGGAGAACTGGTTGTCATCGTAGATTCTGCGCAGAACATCGCAGGCACCGAATGTGTTTGCCGCAATCCAGTTATGTCCGCAGGCATGTCCGTTCTGATCCTGGTTGGGACCGTAGCCGGGCAGGGCGTCGTATTCTGCCAGGAAGGCAATCTTCGGATGACCGTCACCGTAGTCGGCACGGAATGCGGTAGGCAGTCCGCCGATCGGTGCTGTTACACGGAAGCCGATTGCTTTCAGCTGTTCCTTCAGGTATGCGCTGGACTGGAATTCCTGTTCACCGAGTTCAGCATAGTCGTAAATCTGCTGGCAGACGGTTTCATAGAGTGTCCCGTTTTCCTGTTCAATCTGACGGGCGAGATCAAAGAGTGTATTGTTTTCCATATTATTATTCCTCCAGTGGTTGATGTAAGAGAAAGCCCGCTTCAGCAGCGGGCTTATGTTTTATCAGAGTCCGATCAGCTGAGAGATGATGACCAGAACAACTTCAGTTGCGAAGAAGATTCCGAAGAGCGGTGCAATCCACTTGTACCATTTGCTGACAGGCAGACCCATGATACCGCAGGCTGTGGCAACGGATGTCGGCCAGAACATGTTGGAATAACCGTCACCGAATGTGAAGGCAAGGCATGCTGTCTGACGGGATACACCGACAAGGTCTGCGAGCGGAGCCATGATCGGCATGGATACGGAAGCCTGACCGGAACCGGACGGGATGAAGAAGTTCAGAATATTCTGTACAACAAGCATTGCTACGGCAGAGAACATGCCGGAGAAATGTGTAAGTGCATTGGCAAGTGTATTCAGGATTGTATCGATGATCTGTCCGTTCTGCAGGACAACGAGGATACCGCGGGATACACCGATAATCAGAGCACCGAACATCATTGCTTTGGCTGCTTCGATGAAGGCTTCTGCGATCTGGTTCGGGTTGTAGCCGCCGGTAATGCCTGCGACGACCATACCGATCAGGAACAGTGTTGACAGTTCATCAATGTACCAGCCTTTGACGATGGTTCCCCAGACCATGAGAATCATGACAACAAGGAAGATGATTCCGCAGAGCTTATGACGGAGGGTCAGTTCTGTTTCCATCATTTCATCCTGGGACTTGTCCATGTGCAGACGGTAGTAAGGTGTGCCCCAGAGAATGGACTTGGTGGGGTCGTTCTTGATCTTTGTTGCATAGCGCCATACATAGGCAATGGCAATGCCTTCGAAGATCAGGAAGGCGATAATACGGAAGATGAACATACCTGTGGACATGGTGATTTCGGAGATACCCTGAGCAACACCGATTGTGAACGGGTTCAGTGTAGCGCTGGCGAAACCTGTGCTGACACCGATATAGACGAGGGATACACCGACGATCGGATCGTAGCCGAGAGCAGAACCGATACCCATGAAGACTGCCCACATACCGTAGGTTTCTTCAGACATACCCATGGTTGAACCGAGGATACCGAACAGCAGCATAATCACGACGAAGAAGTACTGAACGTTGAAGTTCTTCATCTTTCTGAGAGCGGCGCCCATCATGGCATCGAAGGTTCCGTTCTTGATCAGGACATAAATGAATCCGTATGCAAGAACAACGAAGAAGATGATGTCAGCGGTCTGCAGCAGACCCTGCTGAATCGCAAAGAACACACCGATCGGACCTACCGGGCTGGCGTCTACTCTGTGATAGGAGCCGGGCACTACGACAGTACGCCCAGCGTCGTTCACAGTACGCTCGAATACTCCGGAGGGAATGATCCAGGTCAGAACGGCGCTGAGCACGATCATGATAAATATAATGACGTAAGTGTTGGGAATAAATCTTCTCTTTGTGTTAGGCTGTGGCATGTTGTTCTCCCTTTCCTGTTTTTTGCTTCCCGAAAAAACAAAAGCCGGTACATTAGAAATGGACCGACTCTGAGAGACATAATCTGTCACACCCCTAATGATAGCGCTCCGGCCGGGTATTTCTCTCCCGGACCGACAATCCTGCATCTCTTAAATGCAGAATCAGCAGAAGATATGACTCTTCCACTTCGGCGTATCACCCTTTCAGCAGCTTTCATTGGCTTCCGGCCTCCGGCTGTCTACTCTTGATCAACGCGCCTCTACCTTTCATAAGGCAAAATAAAACTAACATCTTTTCTATATGAGTGTCAACAGTAAAATGAAAAATTTTCGCAGAATGCAAAAGTTTTCATACAATACCGTATCTTCCAAAAGAAAAGACCCGGATCATACCGGGTCATTCATGCTTACTTAACGCAAAATACATAATTCTCTTTCTTGGGCTTTACGGCAGGTTCAGCTGTTGAATAGCCGAGAATGCAGTTGCCGACACCTTCATAATCACCTTCAATACCCGCATCCTTCAGGATCTTCTTTCCTTCCGGTGTATCAAAGACTTCCTTGGCACGGTGAATCCAGCAGCACCCGAGACCTTCGGCACGGGCAGCCAGCAGGAGGTTTTCCATGACAACACTGCCGTCATAGACATGTGTAGCCACGGACTTATCAGCCAGTACCACAAGCACAACAGGAGCACCGTAGAAGGGGTCCTTGTCGCTGTGCATAACAGCCGCATTCAGACGGGAGATTTCATCACGCACTTCCTTGTTCGTTACAGCGAGGATTACGGCAGCCTGTTTGCCCATGCCGCTGGGAGCTGCTTTGCCTGCTTCGAGGATTCTGCCGAGGACATCTTCAGGAACAGGATCCGGTTTGAATGATTTGGTGCTTGCACGGTTTAAAATGACGTCATAGAAATCCGACATATGTATTTTCTCCTTTCGCAGATATCTGTTGTATGTATTCATATTACATCAGAACGGAGATTATTGGCGTAAAAACAGGGTTCATGCATTGCATGACACGGTGTGTTTCTGTAATTTATTGGGTATGGGGGTTTTGAATGAAATACATATATCAGTTTGCGCGGATACTGGCGGTTTGTTTCGCCGGTGAAGTGCTGGCAAAGATTCTGCCGCTTCCGGTTCCCGCAAGTGTATACGGATTGGTGCTGCTGCTGGTGCTGCTTTGCACCGGCGTTCTGAAAAAGGAACAGGTTGCCGACTGTGCGAAGTTTCTGGTGGCGGTGATGCCGATGATGTTTGTGCCTGCTGTAGCGGGTGTCATGGATCTGACCGGAGAAATCCGGGCGATGTTTATTCCGTTTGTGCTTGCCTGCATTCCCGGCACGATGGTGATTCTGGGTGCGGGAGGATTTGCGGCACAGAAGATGATTGACCGGAAAAGAGGTGCGGACCATGTCTGAGATACTGACTGCCGGTACGGTCTGGGGTGTGCTGCTGACCATTGCGGCCTACGGACTCGGTGCCTATATAAGCAGGAAAACCGGACATCCGATGTGCAATCCGCTTCTGCTGGGAACAATTGCTGTGATTATCGTACTGACGGTCTGCGGCATTCCGTATACGGAATATAAGCAGGGCGCATCCATTGTCAGCTGGGCATTGCTGCCGGCAACGGTATCCCTGGCGGTTCCGCTGTATGAGAAGCTGGACCTGCTGAAAAAGAATCTGGCTGCTGTGCTGACGGGCATCATCACCGGTGTTATTACAAGTCTGGCTGTAATACTGGGCCTCTCAGTGCTGTTCCATCTGAGCAAGTCACAGGCGGTGACACTGCTGCCGAAGTCTGTAACAACGGCCATCGGTATGGATGTGTCGGCGTCCCTTGGCGGTATGCCTGCTCTGACCGGAGCTGCCATTGCGGTTACCGGCATTGCAGGGAATCTGAGTGCGGAGTTTGTATGCAGACTGCTGAAGATAACGGATCCGGTTGCCAAGGGCATCGGTATCGGTACAGCATCACACGCAATCGGTACTTCCCGGGCTATGGAGATGGGAGAGACGGAAGGCGCCATGAGCGGTCTGTCCATTGCGGCAGCCGGTATTATTACGGCACTGCTGGCACCGCTTGCGGCAGGGTTTCTGCACTGAGGCATATATTAATAAGAAAATAATGAGCAGCGTATACTGCTCATTTTCTGACTATGAATCTCTTTCCGGGAAGTTGATCTGCAGTTTTGCAAAGAGATCTTCCAGATCCAGCCGGATATCCATGGTTTTGTATACACGGATTTTTCTGGTGCTGGGGTTGGTGCCGTAGATATAATGCATATCCGGTCCGAAGACAGGCGGATCGATTTCATCGTAGACATCGGTCTTTTCGGATTCCATCATGAGGGCTGCGATTGTGCCTTCATCACCGAGGCCCCAGATTTCACCGTGCGGCCAATGACCCACACCGGCAGCGTTCTTGTTGAATTCCACCATCTGATCAAACAGGTAACGGCCTATCTTTCCATATGGACTTACCTTTACCTGCAGCTCGGCAAGGGATACACCGAACTGTTTGTATACACTCTTGGGTACCTGCCACAGCGGTACATTGGATTTGAAGACAACGTTGGCACCGTTGATATCCTGACCGAGGTTGAACTCACTGTCACCTTCCGGATAATCACCGCCGCCGATCCAGATGGCAATGATCTTATCGCAGATGCGCGGTTCCATCAGGATAGCGGAAGCCAAATCCGTGATTGATCCCTGCAGACCGATATAGAGAGGTCTCGGGTCATCGGCCATGGCACGTTCAATGATGAATCTTGCACCTTCGGAATCAACCGGTGTATGTTCATCGGGCAGCGGCACACCTGCACCCATCAGGAGCGGATATCTGCCTTCCAGATGCATAAGACCGACGATCTTTTCCATTTCATCGTAACTGGCTTTTACGGATTCACCCTTCGGATAGCGTCCGCGGTTATTGTCAAAATGTCCTGCAATAATACCTTCTACTTCGAGTTTGTCCGTCATCAGGCAGTGCGCAACCGTAAACTGATCATCTGCCTCGTTTTTGCAGTCGGTATGGATGATGTAACGGAGACGCTTCTGTTCAGGCACATAAAATTCATAATTGTTCCACATAATGATTTCCTCCTGGGGATAGCTGTTACACATATTATAACTTTATAGCATGCGGTAAAAACCATGCTTTTACCTGTACCTCGATTATTATTGAAAGCTCCCTTTAAGGTCATATTCTCGATGAAGGCTCCCTTTTATACTGTTTCTGAGGAGTAAGTGCTGTCAGAAACTGAAAAGGAGTCGATTATATGTCTGACAGAAACTATCATCATCTCTC
>JAFUCL010000040.1 GCA_017459725.1 Solobacterium sp.
CAGTTTCTTCATTGATGATTGTTTCTTCGTTCTGTATTTCCCCGGTCTGCGGTGCCTGTTCACTTTCTTCACTGATGACAGGTTCCTCAGCCGGTACATTTTCATCCTGCGGTACTACGGTGACTTCCGGTGTTTCTTCTGGTATTGGTTCCGGTGTTTCAGCAGCTTCTTCGGCAGGCTCTTGCGGTTCCGGTGCTTCTTCTGCTGCCGGTGTTTCAGCCGGTGCTGTTTCTTCTTCAGATACGCATTCTTCAGCTGTCACTTCATCAGCTGCTGTTTCTTCAGGAATCTCTTCTTCCTTTGTTTCCTCCGGGAACTCCGTCTCTTCACTCTGCACTTCTTCTGCGGTTTCTTCCGGTTCAGTCAGTTCAATACCGGGTTCTTCCGCTGCTGTTTCATCATCCAGTGACAGTGCCGGCATGGTCATCGCATGCATCGTCGTAAAGGCAATGAGAAAGGACAGGAAAACCACCGCAAGTCTTCCGGCTTTTCTTTTGTTTAACTGTAACCGTTTCCCGTTCTCTGTCATAAGTTCCTTGGTAAACACGCAATTGCGCAAATTTCATTATAACGGGAAATTACTTATTTTTAAACTGTAATACTGCTGCAAGCCTTACCCGTGCACAAATTCAGGGGGGGTATGAATAGAAAAAGAGCTGTGTTCCCTTACGGGATCACAGCTCCTTCACTGTTTCTCAGAATTCGTCGTTTCCTTCAGGTTCTTCCGGAGCAGCTGTATCATCCACGATGGACTGCAGCACTTCCGTCAGGCTGATCGGTTCCGTATTGCCGGCAACCTCTTCCGGGAGCTTTGTCTGCGTCAGGGCAGCGAGCTGTTCCGCCTTGGAACGGCGCTCTGCCTTCAGCTCTTCAGCTCTCGCAATAATGCGGTCAGTGGTAACTCTGTGATACTGCAGATGTCCTGTACCTGCAGGAATCAGCTTACCGATGATGACATTTTCCTTCAGACCTGTCAGGTTATCAACCTTGCCTCTTACAGCAGCGTCTGTCAGGACACGTGTTGTCTCCTGGAAGGATGCAGCAGAGAGGAAGGAATCCGTTTCGACAGCAGACTTGGAGATACCGAGCAGCAGCGGATTGTACTGTGCCGGTGTCTTGTCTTCATCAAACAGCTGGTTGTTGATGTCTTCCATGCGGGCAAGGCTGAGTGTCTGACCGATGGACAGACCGGAATCACCGCCGTCTGTGACGATGACTTTTCTCAGCATCTGCTTGATCATAACTTCCAGATGCTTGTCGGAAATATCGATGGACTGTGTTGAATACACACGCTTGACTTCCTTCAGAATGTACTCTTCAACTGCGCGTACACCGGCAACTTCGAGAAGTTCCTTCGGCGCAATCTGACCTTCTGTCAGAGGTTCACCTGCAACAACCGCTGTACCGGTGCGGACATCGGAACGTACGGTCTGTGTCAGGTCGCACTTGTGTTCGATCGTTTCCTGTCCGTTTGCGACAGTGACGATCATACCCTGATGATTCTCCTGTTCACGGATGTCAACGACTTCACCGTCAATCTTGGAGATCACCGCAACACGCTTCGGTGTACGGGCTTCAAACAGTTCTTCAACACGGGGAAGACCCTGTGTGATATCACCGGAGTTGTTCGCAACACCGCCGGTGTGGAAGTTACGCATGGTCAGCTGCGTACCGGGTTCACCGATAGCCTGGGCAGCCATGACACCGATTGCTTCACCGGTTTCAACCGGGTTGCCGGTAGCCATGTTGCGGCCGTAGCACTTGCAGCAGACACCTGTCTTGCACTGGCAGGTGAAGACGTTGCGGATGTAAGCGCGCTTGACGCCTGCGTCCACTGCCTTCTGGGCCAGTTCATCTGTAATATAGCTGTTCTCATCAACGATGATCTCACCTGTTTCCGGATCCTCGATAGCCTGCTGTGTATAGCGGCCGACGATACGGTCGAAGAACTTCTCGATGATGGAGTTGTTTCTCGTATCAACGATGTCTTCAACAAGGTAGCCCATCTCGGTCTCACAGTCGTCTTCAGTGATGATGACTTCCTGTGCGACATCAACCAGACGTCTTGTCAGGTATCCTGATTCAGCGGTCTTCAGAGCGGTATCGGTAAGTCCTTTACGCACACCGTGTGTGGAGATAAAGAACTCGGACACGCTCATGCCTTCACGGAAGCAGGAGTAGATCGGAACTTCGATGATGGAAGGCTGATATTCTTTTCTGGATTTGGACTGGGTAGGACGAGCCATCAGACCACGCATACCGGCCAGCTGGGTGAAGTGGTTCTTGTTGCCACGGGCACCGGAGACAGCCATCATGTTGATCGGGTTCATACGCGGCAGTGAATTCATCAGAGTATCACCGACGTTGTTCTTGACGTCATCCCACAGAGCGGAGAATGCACGCTCCCATTCCTGCGGTGTCAGAAGACCTCTGTCACGCAGAGCATTGAGCTGATCTGCCTTCTCTTTTCCTTCGTCAACCAGCTTGTCCTTGTTCGGAGCGACACTGATGTCACTCAGAGCAACGGTCATACCGGCAACGGTGGAATACAGATAACCCATGTCCTTGAGGGAGTCCAGAATATCACTGGTGCCGTCTGTCTTGTACTTATCGAAGACAGCAGCGATCAGGTTACCGAGATCCTTCTTCTTGAATTCCGGTGTTACTTTTCTGGACTGGATTTCTTTCTTGATATCGGTTCCGAGCGGAACGAAATCGGAATCCGGTGTACGCTTCAGGTTTTCTCCCGTCGCATCGTTCAGATACGGGAAGTCAGCCGGGAAGACATTGTTGAAGATGATCTTGCCGACACTTGTCAGCATATACTCTTCATTCTGTTCATCCGTGAAGCATGTCTTGCCGAGCGTCCTGGCCGGCAGCGCGATACGTGTATGCAGATGTACGGCACCCAGCGCATAAGCCATCAGTACTTCGTTGATATCCTTGTACAGATGACCTTCGTTGTCACCATAGCGTCTCCACTTCTCAGCTTCAGTGGTGAAACCGAGTTTTTCCAGGGTATCGGCTTTGTTGTAGAACTCTTCCGCAGTCTCTTCCATGTTCAGGTAGAAGTTACCGAGAACAAGGTCCTGACCGGGGGTAACGATCGGCTTACCATCCTTCGGACCGAGGATGTTGTTGGCACCGAGCATCAGTGTTTCCGTCTCGGCTCTTGCCATCTCACTCAGCGGCAGATGTACAGCCATCTGGTCACCGTCGAAGTCAGCGTTGAACGCCGGACATACGAGCGGATGCACACGGATTGCATGACCGTCAACCAGCTTCGGGAAGAAGGACTGGATACCGAGTCTGTGCAGAGTCGGCGCACGGTTCAGGAATACCGGATGATGTTCAATGACCTGTTCAACGATGTCCCAGACTCTCGGATCCTGTCTGTCGATAAGCTTTTCAGCTGTCTTCGGATTGGATGCAATCTGCTGGTTGACCAGCTCACTGATAACAAACGGCTTGTACAGCTGAATTGCCATTTCCTTCGGCAGACCGCACTGCCACATCTTCAGATCCGGTCCGATAGCGATAACGGAACGTCCTGAGAAGTCAACACGCTTACCGAGCAGGTTCTGACGGAAACGGCCCTGCTTACCCTTCAGGGAATGCGAGAGGGATTTCAGTGCACGTCCGCCGGCACCGGTAATCGGCTTCGAACGGCGTCCGTTGTCGATCAGGGCATCAACAGCTTCCTGCAGCATACGTTTTTCGTTCTGAACGATGATTGCAGGTGTACCGAGTTCAAGCAGTTTCTTAAGACGGTTGTTACGGGTGATGACACGTCTGTACAGATCGTTCAGGTCACTCGTGGCGAAACGGCCGCCGTCCAGCTGCAGCATAGGTCTCAGATCCGGCGGAATAACCGGCAGAACTGTCAGAACCATCCATTCAGGCTTGTTGTTGGAACTGCGGAAAGCTTCAACAGTCTCAAGACGCTTGATCAGCTTCTTGCGCTTGTCGCCGCTTGCCTTTTCCAGTTCGTCTGTGATGTCCTTGTATTCCTTTTCAAGGTCTACCTGTTCCAGCAGTTCACGGACAGCTTCGGCACCGCTCTTGGCAACGAAGCATCCCGGACCGTAAATAGCAGTGTTCTCACGGAATTCTCTTTCCGAAAGAATCTGCTTGTACTGCAGTTTTGTATCTCCCGGATCAATGACGATCCAGGAAACGAAGTATACGACTTCTTCCAGCTGCTTCGGTGCGACACCGAGCAGAAGGCTCATACGTGAAGGGATACCGCGCAGGTACCAGATATGTGCAACCGGAGCTGCCAGTTCAATGTGTCCCATACGTTCACGGCGCACACTGGACTTGGTGATTTCAACACCGCAGCGGTCGCATACCACACCCTGGTAGCGGATCTTCTTGTACTTACCGCATGCGCATTCCCAGTCCTTGGTCGGACCAAAGATCCGTTCGCAGAACAGACCGTCGCGTTCAGGCTTCTGGGAGCGGTAGTTAATGGTTTCCGGCTTCTTGACTTCACCGTAGGACCATTCACGGATTGTTTCAGGTGATGCGAGTCCGACTCGAATTGCACTGAAGTTGTTAATATTCATCGTGCTGCACCCTCCTATTCTTCCGGATCATCCAGATCATCGAAACCGACTTCTGCCGCTTCCGGAATTTCTTCTTCGTTGTAGTTGTCAGTGATCAGGAAGCCGTCAGACTGCTCGACATCATTGACCATATTCTGCTGGGTCATATCGAGAGTTGTCTCTTCCTTGATCTCTTCCTGTTCCATCTTCTTGAGGTCTACTTCATTGCCCTCGTCATCGAGCATGCGGACATCCACAGCGAGTGCCTGCAGTTCATGTACGAGAACGCGGAAGGATTCAGGAATACCCGGATCCGGGAGTTCCTTGCCCTTGATGATGGCTTCATAAGTCTTGGTGCGTCCCATGATGTCATCGGACTTAACAGTGAGGATTTCCTGCAGCGTATGAGCGGCACCGTAAGCTTCCAGAGCCCAGACTTCCATTTCACCGAATCTCTGGCCGCCGTTCTGTGCTTTACCGCCGAGCGGCTGCTGGGTAACGAGTGAGTAAGGTCCGGTAGCACGGGCATGCAGCTTATCGTCGACCATGTGCGCCAGTTTGATCATATACATGACACCGACTGCGATACGCTCATCGTACGGTTCACCGGTCATGCCGTCTGTCAGCAGATACTTACCGTCCATAGATGTGCCTGCTTCCTGCATGATGCTGCGGAGATCTTCGTTGGATACACCGTCGAAGACCGGCGTAGCGAACTTGCAGCCGAGGGAACGGGCAGCCATACCGAGATGTACTTCAAGCACCTGACCGATATTCATACGTGAAGGAACACCGAACGGGTTCAGCATGATATCGATCGGGGTACCGTCCTGCATGTAAGGCATATCTTCTCTCGGAAGGATCTTCGAGATGACACCCTTGTTGCCGTGACGGCCGGCCATCTTATCGCCTTCGGAGATCTTTCTCTTCTGGACGACATATACCTTGACAACTTCATTGACTCCCGGAGGAAGTTCATGGTTGTCCTTTCTCTTGAAGACTCTGACGGAATGAACGATGCCTGCGCCTCCGTGAGGTACCTTCAGGGAGTTGTCACGTACTTCTCTGGACTTCTCACCGAAGATGGCAAGCAGCAGTTTCTCTTCCGGTGTGACTTCGCTCTGTCCCTTCGGCGTTACTTTACCGACCAGGATATCGCCTTCCTTGACTTCCGCACCGACCATAACGATACCGCGGTTGTCCAGGTTGCGGCAGGCAGCTTCCGCCACATTCGGAATGTCGCGTGTGATCTCTTCCGGACCGAGCTTTGTTTCACGGCACTCGAGATCATACTCTTCAATATGTACAGATGTGTAAACGTCATCACTGACCATGCGCTCGCTCATGATGATGGCATCTTCGTAGTTGTAACCATGCCATGTCATGAAGGCAATCAGAACATTCTGGCCGAGAGCGAGTTCGCCTGCCTGCATAGCAGGACCGTCAGCGAGGATATCACCGCGCTCAACACGTTCACCGTCAAAGACGATCGGACGCTGGTTGAGGCAGGTGGAAGCGTTGGAACGGCGGAACTTTGTCAGTTCGTAGACATGCTCTCTGCCGTCATCTTCCGTAACGATGACCTTGTCCGCATCAACATATGTAACCGTACCGGGAGCGGTCGCAACACAGGCTGCACCGGAGTCACGGGCAATTCTGTGTTCCATACCGGTTCCGACAAACGGGCTGTGCGGATTCAGCAGAGGAACTGCCTGACGCTGCATGTTCGCGCCCATAAGAGCACGGGTGCAGTCGTCGTTTTCCAGGAACGGAACGCATGCCGTAGCGACAGATACGATCTGGCGCGGGGATACGTCTGCGTAGTCAATACTGCTGCGGTCTGCCATTACGGTTTCACCGGCAATTCTTGCGACGATACGCTCGCCTACCAGTTCACCGTTGACAAGCTCGTTGGCCTGTGCAATGACATGATCGTTTTCTTCATCCGCGGACATGTATACGATTTCATCCGTTACTCTGCCGTTCACTACCTTACGGTACGGTGTCTGGATAAAGCCGTATTCATTGACACGCGCATATGTGGTCAGATAGGAGATCAGACCGATGTTCGGTCCTTCAGGTGTCTCAATCGGGCAGATTCTTCCGTAATGGCTGTTGTGAATATCACGGACTTCGAAGCCTGCACGCTCACGTGTCAGACCGCCCGGACCAAGTGCTGAAATACGGCGCTTGTTGGACAGCTCAGCCAGCGGATTCTGCTGATCCATGAACTGGGACAGCTGGGAACTGGAGAAGAATTCCTTGATTGCGGCAGTCAGCGGACGGATATTTGTCAGCTGCTTCGGGGTAAGACCGGAAGCGTCCGCAATGGACATTCTTTCTTTGACAACTCTCTCCATACGGGAAAGACCGATACGGAACTGGTTCTGAATCAGTTCTCCGACCGTGCGGATACGTCTGTTGCCGAGCATATCGATATCATCCGCAGAACCGACACCATCGAGCATTGTCAGTTCATAGTTGTACAGAGCGTACATATCCGGCATGGTGATCGTATGCTTTGTGTTCAGCGGATCGCCGCCGATCAGTCTGACAGGATGTCCGTCATCGGTAAGAATCGTAACTTCCTGCACACATGCACCGATCAGCCAAACGCTGATTGCTTCACCCTTTGTTGCTCTGGCAACAACGAGTTCTTCCTGTGCGGAGGACAGCTTCGCAACTGCCTCATCCGGGATATATCTGCCGCAGATCATCTCGCCGTCTTCATCCTGCAGGTCTGCACCCTTGCTGGTGATACGTCCTATAGTGTACAGACGGGAACCGTAGTTCAGGACAGCTGTGACATTGTCATTGCTGACCTTTGCTTCGGAAGCGATAATGCCTGCGTATACAGTGATTTCATTGCATACAGCCGCAATCTTCTCTGCATCCTCCGGCGTAATGACTGTTCCCTTTTCAAGAGAGAGTCCCTTTGCGTCGATATCGGTTGCGAGCACACGTCCGACCATAGCCTTCGTCCAGGAACCTTCCATAACGGCGGTAACCGGATGAGAGAAGCTGTGTACGAACGGAAGCGCACGGCAGTTGATGCCCTTGTTGATCTCACCGCGGAGCGCATTGCGTTCCTGCTTGCCGATCATTGTATTCTTCTTGAAGATAACTTTGCCGTCAGCGCCGATCAGGTCATCCTGCAGCACATGGCCTTCCATACGGTCAAGCACGCTCAGCTTCTTAAGAACCTTATAGCGTCCTGCCTTGGTCAGGTCATAACGGCGGTAATCAAAGAACTTCGCATCCATGAGGGACATAGCACCGTCAATCGTGGCAATTTCATCCGCTCTCTGGTTTTCATAAACGCTCAGCAGAGCATCATGCGTTGTCTTTGTCTTGTCTGCTGCCAGTGTATTCTTAACTTCTTCATAGTTGCCGAAAATACTGGTGTACAGCAGCATGTAATCATTCTGGAATTCTCTTTCCTCTTCCGGAACGATAACTTCGGGATACAGTTCAAAGCGGAGCGCCTTGAGGAATTTCTGCATACCGGTTGTGTCAAATGCATCCTCGCCTTTTTCAATATTCAGCGACATTCCGATTGCCTTGAAGAGAATTGTGCT
This sequence comes from Solobacterium sp., assembly GCA_017459725.1. Taxonomy (GTDB): domain Bacteria; phylum Bacillota_I; class Bacilli_A; order Erysipelotrichales; family Erysipelotrichaceae; genus Bulleidia. The sequence continues at coordinate 8,126 of JAFUCL010000040.1, forward strand.
GAGCACCTTTCTTCTGCGGTCAATGGAAACATTCATAATACGGCCGAGAGCTGCCTTCTTGTCATCAGACATGAATTCAAGCCATGTGCCGCGGCTCGGAATGAGTTCACATGTGTAGGTATCCCGTCCGGTGCGGTCCTCGGAAACGACATCAAAATATGCGCCCGGAGAACGGACGATCTGCGAAACGATAACACGCTCCGCACCGTTGATGATGAATGTCCCGGTCGGGGTCATCAGCGGGAAATCACCGAGGAAGACATCTTCCCATTTGGTCATGACTTCACCGGTTTCAGGATCAACCATTTCAAGTTCCATCTTTGCTTTCAGAGGAGCGCAGTAGTTTGTCTCACGATACTTGCACTCACTGATGGAATACTTGGGCTCACCGAATTCATAGTCCAGGAATTTCAGTCTGATATTCCCGGCATAGTTGTAGATCGGATAGATATCCTCGAATACTTCACGGATGCCTTCTTTTACGAACCACTCAAAGGAAGCTGTCTGGATTTCAACCAGATCCGGCAGGTCAAGACCCGCACTTACCTTGGAGTAATCGCGTCGAATGGATTTGTTACCGTAATGCACAACGTGGTATGTCTCTTTGTTTTCCATGCTCGCCATCCTTTCGTCTGCATTGCCTGAAACGCCGAAAAGGGTGCAATAACCCTCTCTGAAATTTCGACTTTTTGCAACTTATAATGTTACCAGTAATATGTCAATCTGTCAAATTTCGGACTGAGCGCAGTACCCAGTAACCCTTGTCTCTCAATACGACTTCACAGTTTCCGAATACTTCCTCAAATTTCCTGACCGCGCTTTCAGCACCCTGTTTGCGGCGTATAACTGCCAGCAGGATACCGCCGTCCTTCAGATGCGCATAACTGTCTTCAAACATCTTATATATAACAGCTTTGCCTGCTCTGATGGGCGGATTGGTCAGCACTGCATCGAATGTACCGGTGATTTCTGCGAAACCGTCAGAAAGAACTGCATGCACCGCAGCACCGGAACGGGCAGCGTTCTCTGCTGTCAGTTCAACGGCACGCGGGTTGATATCACAGGCTGTCACAGTGCATCCCGGAAACAGATCTGCTGTCACAACAGACAGCACACCGTATCCGCAGCCAAGGTCCAGAACATCTCCCTGCAGAGATTCATTCTGTATTGCCTTCAGCAGCACCTGGGTGCCGTAATCAACACCGGATTTGCTGAAAACGCCCTCATCTGTGACAAATGTATAGACATGACCCGAAAACCGGAAAGAGTGCTCCTTCCGGTCGCTCGGAAGACTGGTGTTATCGGTAAAGTAATGTGACTGCACCGCAACACAGCCTCCTTTCACAGGGTCGAAAAGCCGAATAATACATTCGGCTTTTCATTGTCTTTTTTTCTGCAGATCTTACTTGAATTCAACAGTTGCTCCAGCGTCTGTGAGAGTCTTCTTGATCTTGTCAGCTTCGTCAGTGGAGACATCCTTCTTGATCTCTGCAGGCAGAGCATCAACAAGCTTCTTCGCATCAACAAGGCCCAGACCTGTGATTTCACGGACTGCCTTGATAACAGCAACCTTAGCACCGCCTACGTCTGTCAGAACAACAGTAACGCTTGTCGGTCCCTGAGGAGCAGCTTCTTCAGCGACAGCAGCAACAGCTACCGGAGCAGCAGCGCTTACGCCATACTTTTCTTCAATTGCTTTAACGAGTTCATTGAGCTCGAGGATTGTAGCTTCATCGAGATATGCAAGAATCTCTTCCTGTGTTAACTTTGCCATGGATTAATTTCCTTCCTTTCTTCCTTTAGGCCTCTGCCGGTGCGGCAGCCTCTTCTGTTGCGGGTGCTTCAGTTCCGTTTCCTCTTGCTTCTGCTACTGCATTCACAGCACGTGCGAATGAAGATACAGGTGCATTCAGGACAGAAAGCAGCATGGACAGCATACCTTCTCTGTTCGGCAGGTTGGACAGTTCTTTGACTGTGTCGAGGTCAACTACTTTGCCTTCAACTACGCCGCCCTTGAGAACGAGAGCCGGGTGCTTTTTTGCGAACTTGGCAAGAATGCGGCTCGCTGCGGTTTCATCTGTTCCAAACGCAATTGCATTCGGACCGGTGAGAACGTTCTTCAGATCTTCGAATCCTGCAGCTTCAGCAGCTCTGCAAGCCAGCGTATTCTTATAGACTTTCATCTCTACGCCTTCCTCACGGAGTGCTCTGCGGAGTTCGGTGACTTCAGCAACGCTCAGGCCACGGTACTCAGCAACAATGCTGGAAGATGAATTCTTGAGCTTGTCGGCTATTTCAGCGACAACACCCTTTTTGGTTTCTAATACCGCCTGATTCATTGATTCACCTATTCCTTTCCTGTTATCCAAATACCGGTTGCGTATAAAAAGCCCTTACGACAGCAAGGGCTTCAAAAGTTCAATAGTTCGTTGAGACTTTTCTACCTCGGTAACATGATTAAGCTTCCGCCGTTACTGTCTATGGTATCCGATAACGACTAATATATTATTTGTTATTCACCGGAATGTCAACCTGTTCTTGCATTTGCGGTACAATACCCTCGATTATTATTGAAAGCTCCCTTTAAGGTCATATTCTCGATGAAGGCTCCCTTTTATACTGTTTCTGAGGAGTAAGTGCTGTCAGAAACTGAAAAGGAGTCGATTATATGTCTGACAGAAACTATCATCATCTCTCC
>JAFUCL010000129.1 GCA_017459725.1 Solobacterium sp.
CTTTGGCTTACGGAATGGTTTGCCTTTTTCAAGGAAAGGCTGGTAATGGCAGCTGCCCTTGGAGACATCTACTGTGATGACTGGTCCTTTCATGGGACACTCCTTTCTTGCATAGATCCTCGGTAAGTCGTCCCTGCACCTTGTATCAGAACATTTTTCTGGGTTATATACGGCATCGCGATATGTTTCCTGTGCGTGCTCATTTCGATAAAGCGGACGTTGATACAAGAGGGAAGCAGAACGTTTTCTGTTACTGACTCGCGGATAAACCGGGTCTAAAAAGGGATACGTTCTTACTTTACCCAGGCCGGTCTGACTGTATGCCTACAGAACAGAAAGGCCAGGAACATCTGGTGATCCTGACCTCTTTATCTTATCGTTTGAAGTATTGTCACTTCTACTATGACCAGGTACAGATCTTCCTGATTTCATAATAGAAAAAGGTATGATTCTCTGAAATGTCAGGAGTCATACCTTTTAATTACTCCGGGTCCGGTTGTGATGCAGACGGAAAAACCATGCATGTACGGAAACCGCTGACTATGAATTATTGGCAGCTCTATTTATCCTGCGGATACAGTTCGCTGGCGGTAAGAATCATTTTCTGTACAGCCGGATAATTTACACTGTCTTTTTTCCAGATCAGTGCAGTTTCCTGCGGTTTGTTTTCCCCCGGATAATGAAGCATTTTCAGCAATGGATTCTCTTTCGCAATTTCAAGCGGGAGGAACCCTGCCGCGGCGCCTGCTTCTGCAAATCTCTCAATGGTAAACATCTGACTGGTTGTCATGATGATATTCGGTTCCAGTCCATGATCGCTGAAAAGCTTCATGAGCTTACGGTAGGAATCGTATTTTTCGGAAATCAGGATCAGTGGTTCGGCGGCCATTTCCTCAAGCGTTACTTCATCCCGTTTTGCCCAGGGATGATTGATGGAGACGCAGTAGCCTGTTGTTGACTTGTTCAGAATAAGCTCCCTGTATTTTCCTGAAGGATTCCATTCGCGTTTGCCGGGTGCTGTAACAATCAGATCCAATCTGTCAGCTTCCAGCATACCGAACAGTTCGGAAGTATATCCCTCATGGCTCATCACCCGGTATTCAGGATATTTTCTGTGATATTCGGCGCATATGCGGGGAAAGGGAACACTCGAAGAAAATGTGGATAAACCAACCCGTACAAAATCTCTGTGCAGGGATCCGGAACTGACCAGTTTATTCAGATTATCCATCTGTGCCAGGATGGTATTTACTTCGCTCAGCAGTATCTGTCCGGCTTCTGTTGTGCGGAGAGCATTACCCTTCCGGATAAAAAGCTTAAGACCGCACTCCTGCTCAAAATCACGGATTGCCTGGGATACTGCCGGCTGAGATACATAGAGGGTTTCGGCTGCCTTTGTATAATTCTCGTATTTGCATACTGCCTGAAAGTAGCGCATCTGTGTAAGCGTCATTGCCATTATAAGTTCCCTGCTTTCATAGTGTCTTTACTTATTGTAGAAGAGAAACTGCAGGCGTTCAAATATTCATGCGTACAGGTGATATAAGAAATTCTTTTTCTCCCCAATGATTCGTGATTTCCATTTACCGCAGCAGCCTTTTTATACTGACATTGAAATCAAGCAGTACCGAAAAAGGAGGAAAAAATGAAAATCACAGGTATTGATCCAATTCTTGCGGGAACCAGATATCTGTTCCTGAAAATCCGTACGGATGAAGGTCTGGTCGGATACGGCGAATGCGGTGCCTGGGCTTACCAGGAAGCAACCGCTGCTGTACTGAAGCAGATGGAAAAGATGATTGTAGGTCTTGATCCGATGCGGATTGAATTCATCTACAATGCACTCAGCAGAAATCTTCATTTCCGCGGTTCTGTCACCCAGGCAGCTTTATCAGGAATTGATATTGCTCTGTGGGACCTGAAAGGCAAAGCACTCGGTGTACCGATCTATGAACTGCTCGGCGGGAAAACCCGTGAGAAAATCCGTATTTATGTGAACGCACGCGGCAAAGATGCGGAAAGCCTGGCGGCAGCGGCTAAGAATCTCACCGATTCAGGATTCTCTGCAATCCGTTTCTCCATCGGACATCCCAAGGATGAAAACGGACGCTGCGGTGAAAGCTTCTCGGCTCTGGTTAACCGGGTTTCAAACACAATGAAAACAATCCGGGAAACAGTAGGCTGGGATACGGATATCTCCATTGAGAATCACCGTGGTCTGCGTCCGGCAGAAGCAATCGAGCTGGGAAGAACTGTTGCGCCGTACCGTCCTCATTTCTACGAGGATCCCATTCCCGACAATCTTGAGGCAATGCGCACAGTGATTGATGAATGCGGAGTTCCTGTTGCGACGGGAGAACGCTTCATTAACCCGATGGAATTTGATTCCCTGATGACAACAACCAAGGTTCGTTACATCCGTCCGGATATGTGTGTCTGCGGAGGCATCACGGCCGGTAAAAAAATCGCAGCGGAGGCAGAACAGAGAGGTGTTTATGTGATTCCGCACAATCCGCTCGGACCGATTTCCACAGCAGCATGTCTGCAGCTGGATGCTGTGATTCCGAACTTTGAAATCCAGGAATACCCGATGGCCAACGGTGTCTGCCGACTGGACGGAGAGATGAAAACACCGTTCCATGTGGAGAACGGATATATTACGGTGCCGGATGGACCGGGACTTGGAATTGAACTGATTGATGACATTGACAAAGTGTTCCCGTTCAAAGGAGCATACGGCGGAATTAATCTGCACGAAGACGGTTCAATCGTAGACCGCTGATACAGGCCGCAGAGAGGAGATATTATGACAACGCAGATTCTTATTGTACTTCTGACTTTCATCGCATTTGCGGGCCTGATTCTTTCCGGAAAGGTAAAGATTCATGTGGCTGCACTTCTCATCCCGATTGTTCTGGAGGTTACAGGTGTTCTTCCTTTCAAAGATGCTTGGGAGGTCTGACCAACTCGTCTGTTATCATGATGGCATCCATGTTTGTTGTCGGAGCTGCCATCGGCAAGACCAGTCTTCTTTCCAAAATGAGCACTACTCTGATCAAACCGAATTCCTCGGATTTCAAGATTATGCTCGGACTTGCTGTTCCGATTCTGTTTCTCGGATGCTTCACAAATGCGACTGCTACAATGGCAATCATGATTCCGCTGATTACTTCTGTATGTGCAGAACAGCGCAAATCACTGTCTAAGTTTATGTATCCCTGTGCTGCTCTTGCACAGATCTGGGTAGGATGGCTTCCCACCGGAGGCAATGCCGGCGGATATATTGCCAACAATACAATTATCGAAAACCTCGGCGGTGTAGGAAAATGGACATACTTTACAACCTTCATTTCCAAGATTCCGGTCATGCTGATTCTGATCCCTCTGGTATGCTGGCTGACCGTCAAGATGGCTCCGGATTACGGCAATATTCCTTCCCAGGCGGATCAGGAAGCGGCCGACGCAAAAGCTGCTGAAAACCGTAAAAAGAAGGCTTCCAAACTTACGCCTTCCCAGGAAAAATTCACAATCTTCGTATTTGCGGCTGTTGTTGTATCCATTGTAATCTGTGCTTTAACCGGTATCAGTACATGGTATCCGTCCCTGATCGGTGCATTCGTTCTTGTCGTTTCCGGAATTCTGTCCGACCGTGAGGCAATCAGTGCTATGGGCAATCCGGTAATCTATATCACTGTCGGTACACTCCCTCTGGCAACCGCACTGAAGGCAACAGGTGCTGATGTACTGCTCGCAGACGGCTTCAATGCATTAACCAAAGGTATGTCACCGATTATGATTATGATCGTCATGTATCTTGTATGTATGGTTCTTACTCAGTTCATTACGAACTCTGCCGTCACGAATGCTTTCAAGACACTTGCGGCACTGATCTGTGTGCAGAACGGTTATGACGCAACTGCACTGATGCTGGCAACAATTGAAGGCTCTGCAAACTGCTATCTTGCACCGATGGCAGCTCCGGCAATGACGATGGGATCGGAAGCAGGCGGTTATTCAATGAAGGATCACTTCAAAATGGGACTTCCGCTTGCAATCGTCCGCTTCATTATCTTCTGCATTTATATTCCGCTCGTCTTCCCGCTTAAATAACACCGAATACCGGCATATCCGGGAAGCTCCATTAGTATTGAAGGTATGATTCTCTGAAATATACAGAAGTCATACCTTTTTCAGTACAATAGTCTTGACTGAAGGGTGGATACATATATGTTGTTTCAGCAGATCAGAAGTGCATCGGTGAAAGTGAAATGCTGATGATGTCATGGAACTGTGCCGGCACTATCCCGGAACAGTTATTGCATCACACATGGATACAGTGAGCCATGCGCATCTTTCACGGGAAGAACTGCGCAGAATACTGCAGGAGAATGACTGCAGTGACAGAGTCCTGATACCGGCAGACGGGGAAGAAATTGCAATCTGAAAGAAAAACAGTCCAACAGTAAAAGAACGGTCAGTGCATAAGCACTGGCCGTTTGCTTGTCTTATAAGAATTTGAATGCGTTTAACTGAAAAAGGAAGAGGAGGAAAGAAAACAAGAAAAAAAAGAAAAGCGCAATAAAAAATGAGAATGAACAGAGAAAAGGAATTAACGAATTTTGTTAAAGTGAGAAGAATCTTTGC
>JAFUCL010000041.1 GCA_017459725.1 Solobacterium sp.
TCTTGAATATCGCCATTGAAATGAAATCTTTTCACTCTGGCTGGCTTCATTTGGATGTTCGCTTTGAATGAATCTAAAAAGAGGCTGTTTTCCAGCCTCAGAATGTTTCACCATTCCTTAACTGTTACAGCCTCTTTTTTTACGCCGTGTATGGCAACACAACGTATAATATAAACAGAGATACACGCGTTTATGAACATTACAACTGAAACATTGATTGCTGTGGTGATCGGAATCGGCAGTGTGCTGATGGTTTACAACATCATCCGTTACCGGGCTTTTTCCGTGCGCATGCGGTCGGTTATTTCATCTGCCCGTATGTACGGTGCGGTGATCCTGCCGCTGGTGCTGCTGGTTCTTTTCCTGTGCGGTTATGTCATTGTCGGTCTCTCCGGGCAGGCAGATGCGGTTATGGCCGGTATCCTGCTGGGCGGTTCGATCTTTGTCATGATCATTCTGGAGGTGCTGATGTACATTGTCGGCCGTATCCAGGAACATGAACAGCAGACCGCAGCCATGTACAGCGCCATGCTGAAAAACAGAGAACATATGTCGGAGTATCTCGGTTTCTTCCGGGTGAATCTCACAACCGACACCATTGTGGAAGCTGCCGGAACCGATCTCTTCGACAAAGATAAGAATGCTGTTTCCTATACCGAGCTTCTGCACAACCGGCAGTCTGTCAGCCGCATCATTGAGGAGGACCTGCAGGAAGACGAAGACTTCACCAGAGAAACGTTGCTGAAGCGGGCATCCAAAGGCAATTTCCGCACCGGTGCCATTGTATACATGAACCGGCCGTTATCCGGTAACTGTTTTGTGCATGTTGAGGTTGTCTCAGCAGTGCAGCCGGCCAGCGGTGATGTGATTGCGCTGATTACCGAAGATGAATGCAGCGGAGAGATCGTCAGACGCACGGTGCAGAACCAGGTGCTTGCCGACCGGTACGACATGATTGCATATATTGCGGAAGGTGTCATCGGTACAGCGGTCAGCGGCAGCCGGAAAGATATCCCGGTGCTTGTGCCTGAAACGGAGACCTGTGATTACAGCAAGTATATCCAGGCAAAGATTATCCCGTATGCAGTGGCGGAAGAAGGCAGGGAAAGTGCAGAGGATCTGCTGAATCTCGACAGAATACGCAGAGAACTTGCCAACCGCAAATACTGGGAAGTTATCCTGCCGGTCAGAATACAGGATGATATCCGGTACAAACGCTTCCTGTTCTGCGCAGCTGAGCCGGGAACGGATTTCTATATCCTCCTGACTGCCGATATTACGGATGTGCAGGAAGAGCAGATCCGCAGAAACGAACAGCTGGCAGATGCCCTCAGTGCCGCCAATAATGCAAGCCGGGCAAAGACGGATTTCCTGGCCAATATGTCACATGATATCCGTACACCGATGAATGCCGTCATCGGGTATACACATCTTGCCCTGCGTGAGAACAGTACGGCGGAACAGATGCGCAGCTATCTTGAGAAGATCGATGCGTCCAGCGAACATCTGCTTGCCCTGATCAACGATATTCTGGAGATGAGCAGAATTGAAAGCGGGCGTATGGAACTGGACAACAGACCGGAAAACCTGCAGGCTGTTCTGAAGGATGCCGAGTCACTGTTCGCCGAACAGATGACCAAGAAAGGCATTGAATTCCGTGTATCGACCGATATCAAAGACAGCTGTGTTCTGTGTGACCGCAGAAGACTGAACAGAATCCTGCTGAATCTTCTGAGCAATGCCCTGAAGTTTACACCGGCGGGAGGAACGGTCACCGTTTCCCTGAAGCAGATGGCTGCGGATACGGACAGCGGCACATATGAGCTGCGGGTAAAGGATACCGGCATAGGCATGCGCAGGGAATTCGCCGAGAAGATCTTCGAACCGTTTGAGCGGGAGAGAACCTCCACGGTCAGCGGCATCCAGGGCACCGGCCTCGGCATGGCGATTACCAAAAACATCGTTGACCTGATGAAAGGCACGATCTCGGTGGAAACCGCACCCGGTGAGGGTTCGGAATTCATCGTCACGCTTACCTTCCCGTTTGCGGAAGACACCGGTGAGCTGCCGTGCGGAAAGGCTCCGAAGCAGGACAACACAGGCTTTGCGGGCAGACGGATCCTGCTGGCAGAGGACAATATGATCAACCGTGAAATCGCCGCGGAAATGCTGAAACATGCAGGCTTCGAAGTGTATGAAGCAGAAAACGGTCAGGAAGCATATGAACGTGTTGCACAATCTCAGCCGGGTTATTATGATGCTGTGCTGATGGATATACAGATGCCGGTCATGAACGGATATGATGCGTCGGCTGCCATCAGATCACTGGCAAATGAAGAACTGGCAACGATACCGATTATCGCAATGACAGCCAATGCCTTCAGTGATGATATCGAACGGGAAAAGAATGCAGGCATGGATGCGCACGTTTCCAAACCGATTGAACCGGAGCGTATGTTTGAAACGCTGCGGGATATACTGAACAGATAAACAGTAAACAAAAACCTCCCGGTATCCCACAGGTATTCTGCGGTGATATGGGGAGGTTTTTGAATGCTGTGAAGAGAAGCTCAGTGTTTCTGTGCAATTGTCATTCCGGCTCTGATAAAGCGGAACATACGGACAGCACCGAGGTAGTACAGTTCTTCAGCCCGGCTGATGGCTTCTTCAACCTGCATCGGTGCGTCAATTGTGGTAATCAGTGATTCAATGCCGTGATTGAAGATCTGAGCTGCATCTTTACCGAGTGAACCGCTGAGACCTACCGCAGGAATCCCCTTGGCAGCAGAACGTTCGCCGACACCCTGCATAACCTTGCCGAAGCAGCTCTGCCAGTCGGTGCGTCCTTCACCGGTCACAACGAGATCAACACCTTCCAGACGCTGATCAAAGTTAATCAGATCAAGAACGGTATCAATACCCGATTTCATCTCACCCCTGAGGAATACCATAAGCGCCGTGCCGAGACCGCCGGCTGCACCTGCACCTTTGATATCATCCGGGTTAATGCCGAACTGTCTGATGATCACATCCCGGTAGTTGATCATACCGGCTTCCAGACGTTTCTGGATTTCCGGGGTTGCGCCTTTCTGGGCACCGAATGTATAGGTGGCACCGTCTTTGCCGGTCAGCGGGTTTGTCACATCACACATAACCGTTATCTTTGTTTCGCGGATGCGCGGATCAATCGTACTGACGTCAATTTCCGCAACGTTCTCCAGATCGGCACCGGTTCCCTGCAGTTCATTTCCGTTATGATCCAGGAATCTGACACCGAGAGCACGGGCGCAGCCCATACCGCCGTCATTGGTGGCACTGCCGCCGATGGCAACAGAGATATCACGGAAACCTTTGTCCAGAGCGTCCCGGATCAGTTCGCCGGTGCCGTAGGTCGTGGTATGCAGCGGATTGCGCAGATTCTGCGGAACCATCGGCAGTCCCGAAGCAGCAGCCATTTCAATTACCGCACGCTTCTCATCCAGCCTGCCGTACCGTGCACTGACACGTTCCATCAGCGGGCCGTGTACATCAACGGTGATATATTCGCCGTTCTCAGCCGCCACAACAGCGTCAATTGTACCCTCACCGCCATCGGCGACGGGGACACCGCTGTACTCGATTTCGCCGAATACCTCTTTGGCTGCTTTGGCGAGAAGGGTGACGGTCTGTTCACTGGTCAGAGATCCTTTAAAGGAGTCCGATGCGAATAACAGTTTCATTTGATTTGTCCTCCTGAGTTCTTTTATCAGCACTAATATAGTATTTATTTGTGCAGGCAAATATGGTATATGAGCCAAAAGAATACGATAATATGGTTTAAGTATTTGTTATGTATAACAGTCAGGAGAGCAAACTATGATCGGACAAAGTACGGCACAGCAGATCGTTTCTGCAGTGCATGAAGTCTGCGGATACGACATCAATTACATTTCACCGGAAGGTATTATCATTGCCAGTACGGATGAAAAGCGCATCGGTGATTTCCACGAAATCGGATACCGTGCAGTGCAGACCGGGGAAACCCTGGAGGTATATGACAATCATTCGTTTGCCGGTGCCCAGAAAGGTGTCAATATACCGTTTAATTACAGAGGAAGCACAATCGGTGCAATCGGTATTACCGGTGAGCCGGATGAAGTGCGTCGTTATGCACAGCTGGCACTGCGGATCATGCGGCTGCTGTTAAGGGAGAGAGATCTCGACGCTTCAAGGGAACTGAAGCGGGCCGAGTTCTCTTACGTTGCCAGAACACTTGTTCAGAACGGTGAAATCAATCACGCATATCTGGAGGACTTTCTGCATCGCCGTAATCTGAACTATCAGGACCGTTACCGTGCAGTGCTGGTAGCCCTGCAGGATCCCGGCAAAAGCGGCAATATAACGGCAATGGAAAACAAAGCGGAAACGATGCTCGGGGATATAAAGCAGTCCTTTTATGCCTATGAGTATCCCGACCGGTATATTCTGATTATCAGCGAACAGTCATATGAAGAACAGAAACATCTGTTAAAAGAACTGACGGACATTCCCGCCAAAGTATCAGCCGGCAGTGCGCACAGACTGGCACATGTGCACAGATCCTTTGAAGATGCACAGCTGGCGGAAAAAAGCAGACCGGATATGTTTGTGGAGTTTGACGGACTGTATACGGAACTGTTGTTTTCCGATCTTTCCTGGCATGCAAGGGATATGTTCCTGAATAAAACAATCCGCCGCATCAGTACTGAAGACCGGGAGCTGCTGAAACTGTACTACGAAGAACAGATGTCACTGAAAGCAGCCTCGGAAAAACTGTACATACATAAAAACACTCTCCAGTACAGACTGGAGCGTATACACAGACAGTGCGGTCTTGATCCGCGGAACATTCAGGATGCCGCAGTTCTGATTACAGCCATACGTCTGGCTGAAGCAACCGCTGCCGGATAACATGAATGCATGCTTCGGGGAACTGCCGGAATTATACAGAGTGACGATGCTAATCATGCATGCATAGACGGAAGCGCCGGCCGCGGAACTGAATGAGACCGTCCTTCTGCATTTTTCCGAGCTCCTTGGAGAGAGCGGTTCTTTCCACATTCAGATAATCCGCGAGCTGCTGGCGGGAGAACGGGATTTCAAAATCATTTGAGCGCCGGCGCAGTGCTTCCGCGCTGAGATACGACAGAACCCTGGCCCGGATCGTTTTCGGAGCAGTATGGAAACTGCGCTCAGACAGTGCAAGATTTTTTCCCGCGCAGACTTTCAGCAGATTCACGTTCAGTTTGTTCTGCCAGCTGCCGTTCCCATACAGACTGCGGACAGCCAGCCAGAGAATCTCACAGTCTTCATTGGCCCGTACGTCCACCATCAGCGGCACTGTCTGCAGCAGCGCGTATGTTTCCGCAAAGATGCCGCCGCTGCCGACATGGCTTAATACCGACAGATCGCCTGGAAGCGTGCTTTGTTCAATGGTTATACTGCCGCTGAGGACAATGCCGATTCCGGGTGCGGTGTCACCTGCACAGAGAAGAAGTCTTCCTCTGCGGCAGTGCTGCACATGCGCCTGCAGAGCATCAAGGCATGCATGCAGTTCGCTCTCATTCATTCCCTGAAAAAGGGAAACCGTTTTAAGCATTTCTGTATTCATAATTCATCAAATATCCGAAAATGTGGTTATTACCACATACTTTACGGACTCAGCTTAATATACTTGAACCGTAAGCACAAGGAGGAACAATCCATGATCAGAAAAATTATTCATATAGACGAAGAGAAATGCAACGGCTGCGGTCTGTGCGCTGAAGCCTGCCATGAAGGTGCAATTGATATCATTGACGGTAAAGCAAAACTGGTCCGTGAGAATTTCTGTGACGGTTTCGGCGACTGTCTTCCGCACTGTCCCCAGGATGCCATAACATTCGAGGAAAGAGAAGCACCTGCGTATGATGAGGCAGCCGTACAGGCCGCCAGGAAACAGAAGAGCGGATGTCCCGGAAGTGAACAGAAACAGTTCGACCGCACGGAAGCACCCGTATACCGTTCAGTCTCTTCGCAGCTTGCCCAATGGCCGTGCCAGATCAGACTGCTGCCGGGGAAAGCACCTGTATTTGACGGTGCGAAGCTGCTCATTGCGGCAGACTGTACAGCATATGCGTATGCAAACATGCATGAAGACTTCATGAAGGGGCGGGTAACCCTGGTGGGATGCCCTAAGCTTGACCCGGTGGATTACACGGAGAAACTGACGGAGATCATCCGCGACAATGATGTGAAGAGCGTAACGATTGTGCGCATGGATGTGCCTTGCTGCGGAGGCCTGCAGAGAGCGGCGGAGAATGCCCTGCGCAGCAGCGGTAAATTCATTCCGTGGCAGGTAGTAACGATTTCACGCGACGGCAGAATACTTGACTGAGAATACATGAAGACATCCGTGAGGATGTTTTTATGTTGTGCCCATAGTATAATTTGAGTGGATTACAGCGTTTATTACTCTTAAACATCATTGGTATACATAATAAGAGGAAGCAGAATGAAATCAGTATGTCAGGTCTGCGGTTTTGTCTACGACGAAACTGTGGAAAAGATACCGTTTTCCGAACTGCCGGATGACTGGACATGTCCTCTGTGCGGGGCAGGGAAACAGGAATTCGCAGCGGAAAAGAAAGAACCGGAATCTATCGTGCCGCAGATCGAATTCGGTGAAGAACACCTGAAGCTTTCGGCAGGACAGCTGAGTGCACTGTGTGCCAATCTCAGCAGAGCATGTGAAAAGCAGTATCTGGCCGAAGAAGCAGATCTGTTCAAGCAGCTCGGTGAATACTTTGCATCAAAAGCACCGGTACCGGCAGATGCGGATGCGGATGAACTGGCGGCGATACTCAGATCGGATCTTGCGGCATATCCGGCCGTGCGTGCGGTGACGGATGCCAATGCGGACAGAGGTGCAGCCCGCAGTCTTGTGTGGGGAGAAAAAGTACAGAGAATGGTGTCCTCACTGGCAGACCGTTTTCTCAGGGAGGGCGCTGCATTTACTAAAGATACGGAAGTCTGGGTCTGCACGGCATGCGGATTCATCTGGATCGGTGATGAAGCTCCGGAACAGTGTCCCGTCTGTAAAGTACCGTCCTGGAAATTTGAAAAGATGCAGGGGAGGAAAACAGCATGAAGAGATATGCGGTAAGAAATCTGCGCATGTGCACCAAAGACTGTCTGTGTCTGTTTGTCTGTCCGACCGGCGCAACCGATACAGAGAACAGCGTAATCGATAAAACCAAATGCATCGGCTGCGGAGCGTGTGCGGACGCCTGCCCGGCCAAAGCAATCAGTCTGGTGCCGTATGCCTATCCCCCGCAGCAGCCGAAAACACCTCAGGTAATTACGGCTCTGCATTATCTCGGACGTAGTAAAGCATCTGCAGAGAGTGCAGCACTGCGGCTTGCGGAAGCGGCAGGAGATGGTATGTACAGACTGATGAAGGGCATTGCGGCATCGGAGCGAATCCTCGGTGCGGATCTCATGCGGGAAGCTGGGTATATGCTGCCGCAGAGTGAGAATACACGCGCATTCCTGCAGAACATACAGCACGATCCCGATTATGCGGATCTGCCGGCTGATACCGTAAACAGACTGCTTGAACTGCTGTATCCGGATGACACAGAATAGAGGTATCATCATAGGAAAACAGGAGTCATGATATGAGACTTTCACCGAGAGGCCTGGATATACGGGTCAGAGAAATCAGGATTGCGGCACCGGGAAGAAAGATAGCCGCCCTTGTGCTGCAGCCTGCATACGAAGTGAATAATGCGCCGGGTGTTCTGTGGATTCACGGCGGCGGATATATGACCGGTATGAAGGAAATGGTGTATATGTCGAGAGCACTGGATCTGGTTACGGAATGCGGTGCGGTTGTACTGGCGCCGGATTACCGTCTCTCTGTGCAGGCACCGTATCCTGCGGCTCTGCAGGACTGCCGGGAAGCGCTTCTGTATCTGCGTGACCATGCACAGGAATACGGGATTGATACCGGACGGATCATGGTCGGCGGCGAAAGTGCAGGCGGCGGACTGACCGCAGCCCTGTGCATGCTGGAAAGAGATCTTGGCGAAGTGAAGATTGCATACCAGATGCCCCTGTATCCGATGATCGACAACTTTGATACGGAAACTTCGCGCGACAATCATGCCAGGGTATGGAATACAAGAATGAACCATCTGGGCTGGAAGCTGTATCTGAGACAGCAGAACAATACAAAGGTACCGCCATACGCGGCAGCTGCGGGACAGACGGATTACACCGGTCTTCCGCCTGCGTATACGTTTGTTTCAACAGCAGAACCTTTCTATGCCGAAACGCTGCAGTATGTAGAGAATCTGCGCCGTGCCGGTGTGCCTGCGGATGTGGATGTATACGAAGGTCTGTATCATGCCTTTGATATGCTGCAGCCGGATCTTCCGGAAAGCAGGCTTGCGGCAGAACGCTTCATCGAACACTTCCGTAAGGCAGCGGAAACATACAGGGCAGAACAGGAGTAGAATAGTACTGTCCGGAGGTGGGGAATATGTATTATGTGCCTGATGGAACAGAACGGTGCGGATATTATGAATGCCGGAAATGCGGTACACGTTTTCTGGATACCAGAATCGAAGATCTGCTGGAATGTCCGGAATGCGGCGAAGAAGCAGATGACATGGAACTGGGTCCCGATGAGGTGCCTGCAGAACATGAGAAATCCGCAGTACTGACAAAGGTAATTGAAGGTGCAGAAGAAGTGGAACTGTATGACGGTCTGCTTTCGCTGGCGATTACAGGCGGCAATTATGAGTGGTTATAAAAAGAGTCTGCGCATACAGTGCAAAGACAGATAATCCAGAACAAGTGAATAAGCCGGGTCCGGTAGGATCCGGTTTGTTTTTTTGAAATGTATGCAATGCTTAAGAGACGGCAGTACAGAAAAACTGCATCCCGCAGGATACAGCTTTTGGTTCATTCATGCATATACATGTCAGTCATCAGGGATTCTTCTTTCCGCAGTGCCGGATCTGCGGTTATTCCATCCAGCTCATATGATTTGAATACTCCGGGGAATTCTTCCAGAGCCCGGAACCAGCCCGCAAGTGCTTTATAGTCACTCTCAATGGTTTCGTCATACTTTGCTTCTATATCAGTAAAAGGGAATTCAACAGCGGAAGTAATATGCAGCTGAATTGCAGAGTTTGCTTTTTCAATTTCTGCTTCATCCAGGATGACCGGCAGATTTTCCAAAAAAGGTTTCACGGTCTTTAACGATAAAACGGGGTACTCCGATTCGTTGAAGACAACCGCATTCGGATTTGCATATACGACTGCACCCTTGACAGCATATGCCGGAACAGTGTCAGGTAGTATTCTGCGCAGTACACTGATGTGATATTCATTCTGGTCAATCGCATTGCTGCCGGCGGCAGATGCAATCAGGTTATTGTTATCGTCAACAATCTGCCGGCTCTGCAGAATCCGTACCGAACGTTGGCGGTTTTTGATTTCCAAGGTTATTATTCCGCGGCTGCAGACAATCAGAACATCGTGCTCGGATGTTTTTCCGTTCAGATTCAGCGAAGGGTTTATGTACCGGTATACGCTTTTGCCAAGATCTGCAGAACAGACAGCTGTATATGTTGTCCTTTCACCTTCATGGCCGCTGAGCAGGCTCAGATACTCATTGATCTGCTGATTTCGTATAGCCAGGCCATTGTTCAGAGTCCCCGGAAATTCAACATGCATACATGATGATATTTCACGGCCGTATCTCCATAGGATACCATCCAGTACATAATCCCCGGACAGGGAATCTCTTGTCTTCATTTTGACCGGGAACTGACCGTTGTTGTTCAGGTGCATTCCGTAAACATATGTGGCCAGTGCATCCATTGCAAATTCCATGGGATGTATAGTCCTGAAAAATGATAAGCATTCTTCAGCTGTACCGCCAGCCCCGAACAGTAAACTGTAATAAGCCAAAGCCTCATCATTTGTAAGATATACTGTCCCACCGGCAGAATACTCGATTGGATGGCCGGATACGTTTTTCAGGTGTTTTACCGCCCGGCGTGATGTCTCGCTGACAATCACCCGCGGTATCTTATACGAATCATGCAGCTCTTTCGCGGATTCTGCAGCAGCGATCATTTCCTGTTTATTCGGAATGTATACGTACCGGAAGGACAGCACAATGATGATCAGACCAACCGCAATCCAAAGTTTGTTCATATACAAACCATAGACGACCAGAAGTATTCCGAAAAACGGCACGGATTCCAAGTATACGGACAGGGGATCATGTGTGTGTCCGAAATATACAGGATAGTTTGTAATTGCCTCGGGGTTTGCGGCATCACCGAACTCCGCCAGCCCTGGACCGTCGTTGAACATGATGTAATTGAGCAGTCTGCGGCCGATGGCGTATAACGCAGATGCAGCGGCGAATTTGAACAGTGTGTGCAATGTATTGGCATAGATTCCGGTGCGGAAGACCAGCTTTACCCAATACACCGTGAATAGCAGGGATATGGCGAACAGAGCCCACCAGATACGAAACCGGACCAAACAGTTATGGCGCAGGTTGCACAGAATAACATATGCCAGGCAGAACAACATCAGATACGGCAGCCCCGGAGACCGGCGTACAAAGAATGGCATGATCAGAAAGAAAAGAAATGATATCCAATGCGGCAGAATGCTTCCGCGGATATACCGAAACACATTAATCATGGTAATATCCCCCATTAATACAGAAGTACACGTTTGAATATTACCATATCCTGATTGCGGATTACCGCTTTGTTACGTGTATTCCGCCCGCTCCCGGAACAAAAAAGCCGTGCATTCAGCACAGCTTTACTCGTTTATGATTGCGCCTAGTTCTTCCAGTGTGTGTGCCTGCCGTACACAGGACATGTATTCCGCAGGCAGGAAACCTTCCTCACACATTTTATCGAACATCCGGAAGAGATCATCATAGTATCCGAAGCAGTTGTAATACACAGATTTACGGGGACTGATACCCAGCTTTTCCCGGGTCATTGCCTCCGAGATTTCTTCAAGCGTACCGAGACCGCCCGGGAAAGCAATATAGCAGTCACCGAGATCAAGCATAATTGCTTTTCTTTCCTGCATGGTCTCCACAACATACAGCTGACTCAGGCCGTTATGTCCTCTGCCCTGATCAACCATGAACTGCGGAATCACACCGATTACCTTTCCGTCTGCCGCAAGCACACTGTCTGCCAGCACACCCATAAGACCTACACTTCCGGCACCGTATACCAGCGTATGTCCGTTCTCCGCAATCCATCTGCCAAGCTTTACAGCCTGTTCACGGTATGCGGGATCATTGCCGAATGAAGATCCGAGATAAACCGTAATATTCATCGTATTCCTCCATCAGCGATTATATGTGCGTTATGCGGAAAGCACAAGTTACGATCTGTCTTCCTCTGCTCTTCTGTGGTACTTCCGGTAGATCACACTGTAGAAGTAGATGGCAACGAATAGGGCGCTGAAGCCCCAGCCGATCGGGTAACCGATGAAGATATTATGCACATCGTAATTCAGATGCATGGACACAGCCAGGAAGATCTGACGGCAGCCGATCATACCCAGCAGAGACAGGAACATGACTGCTCTTGATTTGCCGAAACCGCGGGTGCTTCCGGAATAGATCTGGTTGAGAACCTGGAAGGAGTACAAAGGTAACATCGTCCGCATCATTTCCACACCGTAGAAAATTGCTTCGGGATCGTGGGTAAAGATACTGACGAACTTATCCGCAAAGATATACAGCGGAACGGCAACGATGACAGAGTAGGCGACATTCAGGGCAAGGCAGTGATAGATGCCGCGGAATGCACGTCTGTACTTCTTCGCACCGTTGTTCTGGGAAACGAATGTTGTAATCGCCTGTCCCATGGACTGTCCGGCAAGACCGACGAACTTGTCGATCTTTTTGGCAGCACCGATTCCGGCCATGGCGTACTTGCCGAAATTGTTGATATAACGCTGCACAAACAGGTTGGAGATGGATGTCAGACTGGACTGGATCGCTGCGGGAATGCCGAGCTCAACGACTTCCGCCGCATATTCCTTTTCAATGCGCAGATCTTTAAGGACAAGCTTATACACATCATTGGAGCGGATCATAACAGCACCGAGCATGCATACTGACAGCAGCTGTGAGCAGACGGTTGCCAGGGCAGCACCGAGCACACCCATGCGTACATATTTGACCAGTAACAGATCCAGGAAGATGTTGAAGGCACTTGAGATGGCCAGGAAGTACAGCGGACGTCTGGTATCACCGACAGCACGCAGCACACCGGCACCGACGTTGTAGATGGCGGTAAACAGAATACCGACAAGATATACACGCAGATATGTCAGGGCACTGCCGAAGACATCATCCGGGCATTTGACGATTCTGAGCAGGAACGGCGCAAGAATGATACCGATCGCAGCCATGCCTACACCGATAAACACAGCCAGCAGTAATGCCGTGTGGATGGAGGTATGCAGCTTTTCATAATCCTTCGCGCCGTAATAGCGCGCAAACAGAACACCGGAACCGGTGGAAAGACCCGTAAAGAAACCAACCAGAAGCTGTGATATATCCGAACTGGAGCTGACAGCGGCCAGGGCTTCCGTACCGAGATTCTGTCCGACAATGATTGCGTCGAAGCTGTTGTACAGATTCTGCAGGATCTGTCCGATGATGATGGGAATTGCGAAGACAATAAGCAGTCTGACAATATTGCCTTCCGTCAGATCCATAGTGCGTTTGCCTGCTGCCATAGTGATACCTCCCGATGCCATTTATTTTATAAGAACTGCAGGATTGGAAAATGCCAAAATTTATCGTTTTAGTGCGTATTTGTTGCACTTGATGTGGAAAATTATGCGCCCGGGTGAGACCGTACGGCATCATTGGTTCTGCATATACGTGACGCGAATCGTAAAATCAGAAACTTCGGCGGGGAGCGTGCCTGGTTTGTACTGATGAAGCAGTGTTTGGCTGCTTGCCGGAAACTGCTTATTTATGCCGTTTTTCTTTCCTGCATCGGTTATGAGGTGTACGAAACGCATAAGATTTGCTAATATTATTTAGATCGTTTTTCCAGCAATACGGAAACGAATGATGAATAACAGGCCGGTAGGGTTACAGCCGGCAAAGGGGAGGTTTTTTTATGTCTGATGAGACAGGGCGGGTTAGACGCCATATTGAATATCCGAAACTGACGATGTTTCAGATGATTCAGAAGGCTGCAGCAGCAAACCCGGATATGCCTGCTTATGAGTTCTACAACCGGAAAACATCCTACAAACAGTTTGTTGAACGGATCGAAACAGCAGCGCGTGCGTTTACGGCAGCAGGTGTAAGACGCGGTGATGCAGTGACTATCTGTATGCCGAATACACCGCAGGCACTGGACTGCTTCTATGCGCTGAACCGCATCGGTGCAGTTGCCAACATGGTGCATCCCCAGTCGGCGCAGAAGGAAGTCACTTTCTATCTGTCCATTTCGGAAAGCAGATTTATCCTGACACTGGACATGTTCTATGAAAAGGTGCTTGAAGCAGTGCATGAACTGGACCGTCCGGTCAAAATCCTGACGGCACGCATGCAGGATGAACTCGGTCTGGTCAAAGGCGCCGCATATACAGCAATGTCCGGCCGGAAATTCCTGAAGTATCCGAATTCACCGGAAGGCATCCTGTGGACAAAGTTCCTGCAGGGCGGCACAAAGAATGTCGAGCTTCCGGAGATTATCTATGATCCGAAACATACAGCGGTTATCCTGTACAGCGGCGGTACAAGCGGCCTGCCGAAAGGAATCTGTCTGTCTGACCAGAACTTCAATGCGACGGCGCTGCAGGCCACTGAGGCGATCCAGCAGCCGCTCGGCGCAGGAGATACGATGCTTTCATGCATGCCTGTATTCCACGGCTTCGGTCTCGGTATCAACATCCATACGATTCTGATCAACGGAGCTGAATGTATCCTGATGCCTACCTTCAACGGTAAGAGCTATGCGGAGATGCTGAAGAAAAAGAAGCCGAACTTCATTGCCGGTGTACCGACCATCTTTGAAGCTCTGCTGCATATCAAGGAACTCGACAATGCCGATCTTTCCTGCCTGAAGGGAATGTTCTGCGGCGGTGACTCACTGTCAGTCGAACTGAAGAAGAAAGTCGATGAATTCCTGAAGAACCACAACGCATCCATCCAGGTGCGTGAAGGCTACGGTCTGACCGAGTGTGTTACGGCAAGCTGCCTGACACCGCGTGATACATACCGTGAGAATTCCATCGGTCTGCCGTTCCCGGATACGGAATACAGTATCGTAAGACCGGGCACCGATGACGTTGTGCCGAACGGTACGGAGGGTGAGATTATCCTCAAAGGTCCTTCCGTCATGATCGGCTACCTGAAGAATCCGGAAGAAACAAAGACTGCACTGAAGACACTTGCGGACGGCGATACATGGCTGTTCACGGGTGACCTCGGCTACATGGATGAAGACGGATATGTGTACTTCCGTCAGCGCATCAAGCGTATGATCATCACCAACGGATACAACGTCTATCCGGGTCAGGTGGAGAATGTAATCGACTCCTGTCCGGAAGTTTCCTACAGCTGTGTCATCGGTGTCAAGGATCCCAGAAGAATGCAGAGAGTAAAAGCCTACATTGTTCTGAAGGAAGGATTTGAACCGACGGATGATCTGAAGAAGAGAATTGAAGAAAGACTCTCTCTGCATGTAGCGAAGTACGCGATGCCGAAGGAATATGAATTCCGCAGCCAGCTGCCGAAGACTCTTGTCGGTAAGGTTGCATACCGGAAACTGGAAGAAGAAGCGAACGCACAGGTAGAAGCAGCGCAGGGAGAATGACCGTGGAAAAAAACTACAGGAAGAAGTGGGGAGACCGCAGAGACGCAAGACGTGTAAAAATGCCGGGACTGCAGACAGTCATGGCATCTTTGATGCCGAACCGGACTGATTGTGAATGCTATCTGGATGAGAAATTAGATGCCACGGAACTGGTGAAGTATCTGGAAGAGAAAAACAAGGACTGGGAAGCACGCGGATACAAGATCACGCTGTTTCACTGCTTTGCGGCAGCCTTTGCGAGAATGTTCCGGGAAAGACCGCAGCTGAACTACTTTGTGCAGGGCGGTGCCATGTATGAACGGTATGATGTATCCATGGCTTTTGTGGCCAAGAGACGGTTTACCGAACATGCCGAAGAAGCACTGATGTTCATGGTTCCGAAAGACGAAGACACCATCTTTGACATTGCGAAGAAGATTGTCGGCGATGTGCAGGAGGAGCGCAAGAGTGAACATGCGACCGGCGGTGTGGATGAACTGCTGGATAAATTCGCGGCAATGCCGAGACCGGTGATGATGTTCCTGATCTGGATCATCCGCTGTATGGATTTCTGGGGAGTGAATCCGAAATTCATCACGGACGGTGACCCCAATTATTCATCCATCTTCATGTCCAACCTCGGATCAATCAAATGTCCGTCCGTATATCACCACCTGAACAACTACGGCACCAATTCCTTCATGTGCACGATCGGAACACTTCACAGGGAAGAAGTTCTGATGGATGACGGTCACAAGGAAATCCGCGATATCGTGGAAGTCGGTGTTACGATTGACGAAAGAATCGGTGACGGTTTCTACTTCGCAAGAAGTCTGAAGCTTCTGAAATACATCTTTGCCCATCCGGAACTGCTGGAGAAACCTCTGGCAGAACCGTCGGGATTTGACTATCACTGAAGCAGGGAAACCTGCTTTTTTGCAGGCCGGGCGTACATTCCGTGTTTGTAATTATTAAGGATGAAAATGAGGAGTCATGCTATAATTTCAGTTATGAATGCAGGTAAATTCATTACATTTGAAGGGCCGGACGGATCCGGCAAGACCACTGTCAGCAAGGCAGTCGTTAAAAAGCTTTCCGAGGAAGGTTATTCACTGATATATACAAGAGAACCGGGAGGCAGTGAAATCGCCGAGCAGATCAGAAACGTAATTCTGGATCCGCAGAATACTTTGATGGACGCACGTACGGAAGCACTGCTGTATGCCGCAAGCCGCCGTCAGCATCTCGTTGAGATCGTAAAGCCGGCAATGGCACAGGGCATCACCGTGATCAGCGACCGGTTTATTGACAGTTCCCTGGCGTATCAGGGAATTGCCAGAGGCATAGGCATCGATCCCGTATATGAGATCAATGCATTTGCCATTGATGACTGTATGCCGGATAAAACAATCTATCTGGATGTCAGTGCCGAGGAAGGTCTGAAGAGAATTGCGGACAGAGTATTCCTGGACCGTATGGACAAGGAATCCGTGTCATTCCATCAGAAGGTCAGGGAAGGATATATGCAGATACTGGCAAAGTATCCGGAACGTATTATCTGTGTGGATGCCGCAAGGGATCTGGATGTCGTTGTTGAAGAAGCATGCCGGCTGGTCAGGGAGATTATAGATGGCAGTCCGGAAAAGCAGTGAAGAAACTGCGCTGCGGGAAGAAGCTGCCCGGCTTGATGAAGAGCGGGAAGCACAGAAACAGCACAGGATCAAAGCTGCACATCTGCTGAAGATGCATCAGCCTGTTGTATACAGGATTCTTGATCAGGCCGTACGCAGCGGGGATATTTCACATGCCTATCTGTTTCAGGGACCCAAAGGGTGTCTGAAGAGTGAAGCAGCCATGCTGTTCAGCCAGAGTATCTTTCTGAACAGAGGCGGACTTGTGGATGAGGCTGAACTGGACGGACAGGATGCGGTTGATGCGGAGCGGATTGCCGGCAGAAACTACGGTGATTTCCTGTTTGTCAACGGCTACCGCAAGGAAGCAATCTCCAGGGATGAGACCACAGCGATACAGTCTCTGTTTTCAAGGACTACGATTGAGAAATCAGACCGTAAGGTCTATGTGCTGGATCATGCGGAGAATTCAAGTATCGGGGCAATGAACAGTCTGCTGAAGTTCCTGGAGGAACCGGCGGACAATGTCTATGCCATCCTGACGACTGACAATCCCGAGAGACTGCTGCCGACGATTATCTCGAGATGTGTGGTGATACCGTTCCGCCCGCTGGCACCGGAAGTATATGCACAGCTGATGGCAGAGGACGGTCTTGATGAAGAGGATATCTTTCTGCTCAGCAGAATTGTTGATGCCACTTCGGGCTTTGCGGATCAGGCCGCAGGCAGAACCTATCAGACAGCCAAACAGATGCTGAAACAGGCAGTCGGTGCGGAGGGCAATCCGGATCTGCTGCTGGTGGATTATGAAGTGCGTTACCGTCTGAAGCAGAAGGATCTCGGTACGGAGGATAAAGGAACAGCTGCCAGGGATGCAAACCTGGATGTGCTGCTGATGTTCTTCGGTATGCTGGGAGCGTTCTATAAGGATGTCATACGCGGCAATACGGCCGGGCCTGCATGGTACAGTGATGCCGTGAAGAATGCGATGCGTCATACAGACGCGGATTATCCGGAGATGGCAGCCGTCTGCATCGAGCAGAGGGATCTGTGCAACCGGAACAATGACCTGAACCTCCTGATGGCTCAGGCAGTATACAGATTGGAGGCCGCGAAACATGGTCAGTAATAACGAAGACGAAATGTATGTTCCTTCACATGAGTACGCATATGTCGTGCCTGTGAAATTTCATAATGCGACGAAGTCCTATTCCTTCGGCACCGATGATCCTGATCTGAAAACAGGCGACTGGGTGGTTGTGGAAACCGTGCAGGGAATTGAAATGGGTGAATGCCAGGCAGGTTCACTGTCTGTTAAGTATCATCCTTCCAGCACACCGCTGCGCCCGGTGCTGAGACTGGCGGACCGTCATGACAAAGAGGATTATGAGGATAACTTCCGCTATGCGGAGGAAGCTATGAAGATCTGCCAGGAAGAGATCAGTGATCTCAAACTGAGCATGCATCTGTTAAGTGCTTCCTATCTGCTGGACCGTTCCAAGATTCTGTTTATCTACACGGCAGAGCAGAGAGTGGATTTCCGTGAACTGCTGAAGAGACTCGGTGCCAGACTGCACTGCAGAATTGAACTGCGGCAGATCGGTGACCGTGACCAGGCAAAGATGGTCGGTGCCATCGGTATGTGCGGCATGGAGTGCTGCTGCAGCAGATTCAAGACACGCTTCGACAACATTTCCATCAACATGGCCAAGAACCAGCAGCTGGCCCTGAACATTGAAAAGCTCTCCGGTATGTGCGGAAAGCTGATGTGCTGTCTGAAGTATGAAAATGACAATTATCTGGAAATGACGGAAGGTCTGCCCAAGCTCGGTGCGCATATCGAGTATGAGGGTGAGCTCTACCGTGTTTCATCAATCAATGTTATTGCCAATGAGGCGAGGATCGAGAACAGTGAGACATATCAGAACGTTTCGATTCAGGATCTGCGGGAAAAGGCGATTATCCGTAAGGGTGTAACGATCAAGAAGGCTGCGGACGGCACCAGACCGAAGCGCAAGGACAACGGCAAGGCAGAACCCAAGCAGATGATCATTGACACCAGACAGGTCGGTATATCCTCCATGTCCAAGGATACTTCGCAGAACGGCAAGAACAACCGCCCGCTCGGTGAAAAGAAGAACCGTGACAACAATGCGAACAGCAATGCCGGCAATAACAATAACCGGAAGAAGAATACGCAGAATGCGGCACCTGCACAGAAGCAGGAGAAGCGCGCCAATGCGAATGCCAATAACAACAATAACAACAACCACAGACGCAGAAACAACCCGCGCCGTCCGGAAAAACCGAACCAGGCAGACAATCCGAACATTACGGTACGCAGTTTCAAGTCTTCCAAAACCAGGACTGAGGAGAAAGGAAACTGACGATGAACCGGCAGAAGAGCTTTGAAAACGAGAAGCCTACTCTGTATCTGGTGCCTACGCCGATCGGCAATCTTTCGGAAATGACACCGAGAGCCATTGAAGTGCTGAACAGTGTGGATGTGATTGCCTGTGAGGATACCCGTACTTCAGGACAGCTCCTGAAGCATTTCGGTATCTCCAAGCGTCTGATTGCATACCAGAACTTCAATGAGGATCCCAGTGCGAAAGGCATACTGAATCTGCTGTCACAGGGACAGAATGTAGCACTGATCAGTGATGCCGGATATCCGCTGATCAGTGATCCCGGTCAGAGGATCGTCAGTGAAGCCTCGGCTATGGGATTCAACGTCGTACCGCTGTCCGGCTGCAACGCTATGCTCAATGCCCTGGTCGCAAGCGGGCTTGTGGTACAGCCGTTCCTGTTTGTCGGTTTTCTGCCGTCCGGCAAAACGGAGTGTGAGAAGAAACTGCGGGAATACCGGAATTATCCGATGACGATGGTGTTTTATGAAGCGCCGCACAGAATTGAGCGGATGCTTGCCAGCTGTCTGGAAATACTGGGTGACAGAAGATGCTGTCTTGCCCGGGAAATAACAAAAGTACATGAAGAGTTTCTCAGAGGAACCATCAGGGAAATCCTCGGGGAACTTGACGAAGTGCGCGGGGAAATGGTTGTGGTCATTGAGGGAAACCGGGATGACTATACCAAGGACGTTGATTATTCACAGATTCTGCAGATGGTGCAGGAGTCGGTGGAGCTCGGTATGTCCACTTCCGATGCTGTGAAGGAAACCGCAAAAAAGACCGGTGTGTCCAAGAACAGAATTTATGATCTTGTGCACGGCCGGAAGAACTGATGGAGGAACACATATGATCAATCCAACAAGACTTGGCGGCGGCATGCTTATTGTGTACGTACTGGCAGCGGTGCTGCCGGCAGTGTTCTACATGTGGCGGATCTATGAAATGGACAAGGTGGAGAAGGAACCATGGAGTCTTCTGTTCAGACTGATCTTGGGCGGGGTCGGTGCGGCTTTTCCGGCTGTGCTGCTGGAACAGCTGGCTTTGAATGTCATTGTGCCTTCGCTGCAGCTGCAGAGTGATGTGGTATATGCAATTGTCTGCGCTTTGTTTATCGGACTGATTGAGGAGGGCTGCAAATTCTTCTTCCTGTACAGATTCTCCTGGAACAATCCGGAATTTGACTGCCGCTTTGACGGTGTTGTCTATGCTGTGTTTGTTTCGCTGGGATTTGCGGCGTTTGAGAATATTATCTATGTAACGCAGTACGGTCTGTCGGTGGCGCTGATGCGGGCGCTGCTGGCCATTCCGGGACATATGTCGTTTGCGGTGATTGCGGGACTGTATTACGGCCGGGCAAAGATTGAAGAAGTGCGCGGCAATCCGCGCGGTGTGCTGAATGCAATCCTTACAGGATACGGTTTTGCGGTTGTTCTGCATGCGTTCTATGATGCCTGTGCGATGATCGGTTCGGATGTGAGTGTGGCTGTATTTGTCGTATTTGTGATATTGATGTTCCTGTGGGTCCGTTTCCGGCTGAAGCGGGCTGCAGCAGCGGATGTCTCGGTATATTATTGAGCGGTGAGGAATCATCGCTTTTTATCCTGACGGAGGAAAACAATGGAACTGAAACTCAATGATGCTGTACACGGATTTGAAGTGAAGCGGATCCGTGAAATCACTGACTGCGGCGGTACGATGTACGAAATGGAACATCTGAAGACCGGTGCACAGCTGATCTGGATGAAGCGCGGCGGAGACAACAAAACCTTTGCCATCGCCTTCAAAACAATCCCGGAGAACGATACAGGCGTATTCCACATTCTGGAACATTCCGTACTGAACGGATCGGACAGGTATCCTGTACGTGAACCGTTTGTGGAACTGCTCAAGAGCAGTATGCAGACATTCCTGAATGCCCTGACATATCCGGATAAGACAATGTATCCGGTCTCGAGCCGGAATGACAAGGATTTCCGCAATCTGATGAACGTCTATCTGGACGCTGTTTTCCATCCGTCCATTTATTCCAATCCGAAGATCTTCCGTCAGGAAGGCTGGCATTACGAACTGAACAGTGCAGATGAGGATCCCGTATACAAGGGAGTTGTCTACAGTGAGATGCAGGGTGCCTTCTCCAACGTGGATGAGATGATCATGAACGAAGCAAGCCGCATCGTCTTCCCGGATACCTGCTATAAGTATGTTTCCGGCGGTGACCCGGCTGCGATTCCCGAACTGACCTACGAACAGTTCCTGGAGACCCATAAGCGTTTCTACCATCCTTCCAATGCAAGGATTTTCCTGGACGGTCCGGTGGATCTTGATACGGTTCTGCAGGACATTGATGAAGCGCTGTCTGTATTTGACAAAGCAGAAATCAAGGCGGATATCCCGATGCAGGCGGAAGCGCCGGCTCAGCAGCGCACCATCCGGTATGAGATCAACGCTGATGAGGATCCCACCGAAAGAACCCACATTGCCCTTGTAAAACTGCTGGGAAGCTATCAGGATCTGGAGAAGAACATTGCCTGGCAGGCACTGGCAGACCTGCTTGCCGGTTCCAACGAATCACCGCTGAAGAAAGCTATGCTGGATAAAGGCCTGGCCCAGGATGCGGATATTGCGGTTGTGGACGGCATTCAGCAGATGTTCCTGATCATCGGCATACGCAATACGGAAGAAGACCGCCGTGAGGAAATCCTGAAAACACTGCGGGAAACCGTAACACAGCTGGCTGAGCAGGGACTCAATCACAGCAAACTCAAAGCTGCCCTCAATGCCATGGAGTTCCGTTACAGGGAACCGATTGAACCGGCCGGTATTATATTTGCGGATGATGCTCTGAAGAGCTGGCTGTACGGCGGCGATCCGGCTATGTATCTGAGTGCCGGAGAATTGTTTGAACCGCTGCGGCAGAAGGCGGATCAGGGATACTTCGAAGAGCTGCTGAAGGAAACACTGCTCGATGAAGAACATCTGTCCGTGGTAACGGCAGCGCCTTCGGGAACTCTCGGCCAGGAGCGTGCGGAAGCGACAGCACAGAAGCTCCATGCTCTGAAAGAGAGCTGGGGAGCAGAGACCGAAGCGTGCCTTGCAATGAACAAAGAACTTGCGGAATGGCAGGCATCTGCGGACAGTGAGGAAGCCCTGGCAACTCTGCCGAAGCTTTCACTCTCCGATGTCAATCCCGAACCGGTTCCGTTTGAGCCGGAAGTCAAAGAGATCCGCGGTGTGCCGGTGCTGCTGTATCCGGAGGAAGCCAGCGGTATCGTATACATGAATCTGTACTTCTCGGTTGCCGGTCTGCGTCTGCCGGAACTGCCTGCGCTTGCACTGTACTGCAGTATGCTGCAGGATCTGCCGACAAAACGGCATTCGGTTGAAGAACTGCAGGAGCTGATCCGTGCGGATCTCGGTTCCCTGGCATTTATGCCGACAGCGATGACGGCAGAAGGCAGTTATGATAAGTGCCATCCGATGATTCATGTCAGCTGTTCCGTGCTGAAGCATAATATGCCCAAAGCAGTGGATCTGATTCTGGAGATTCTGCAGGAAACCGTATTTGAAAAAGATACGGTCAGAGCACTGACGGCACAGACCGTTGAAGGCATGCGCATGAATATGATTGCGGCAGGTCACAGTTTAGCGATGCTGCAGTGTTCCGCACAGCGTTCGGCTGCCGGTGCTGCAAGTGAATACATGACAGGCTTTACAGCGATCAAATGGACAGCTGATTTCCTGGAACACTACGATGAGAAGATCGAAGATTTCCTCGATGAAGCCGATAAGTTCTCATCTGTGCTGTTCTCGATGCGCCGTCTGACTGCCAGCATTTCCGGCAAAGACAACATGAAGGAGCTGGAGCGTCTGGTCGACGGTCTGCCGTGGCTTGACTTTGAACGCTGTGTGGTCAGATATCCGAAGAGTGAACAGTGCCGCTGCGGTATTGTCATCCCGGCACCGGTATCCTATTCGGCAACGGCTGCGAACCTGAACGAAGCAGGATGCACATATGACGGCAGTCTGCGGGTACTGTCACAGATGCTGACATACGGACATCTGTGGAATGAAGTCAGAGTCAAGGGCGGTGCGTACGGAACCGGATTCAATGCCGGTCAGACCGGTATTGTATCTGCGTATTCCTATCGTGATCCCGATCCTGCCGACAATCTGAAGGCCGTTACGGGCATTCCGGAATTTATCCGTAGCTATGACGGTGATCAGGATGCGCTTGTCTCGTATATTATCGGTACGATTGCGGCAGGGGAACCGCTGCAGTCACCGGCCGGTAAGATCCGCAGTGCCGATATGCGCTGGTTCATGGGCTATGATTATGAATACAGACGCAAACACCGGAGAGAGATGCTGGAGACAACCGTGGAACAGATCAAGGCCTGGGCTGATCCGCTTGAGAAGGTGCTGGAAAGTGCATCGGTCTGTGTGGTCGGCAATGAGCAGGTGCTGAAGGACTGCGGCATTGATGCAGAGCGGATCATGGCGCTGAGTGAGCCGAAAGAAGACTAACAGCAGACATACGTATAACAAAATATCCCGAAGGGCATGAAGCTCTTCGGGATATTTTCTACAGAGAGATTTCAGCAGACTGTCTGTCTGCGTCTTTTATGTACGGTTCTATTACTGCCAGGAATGCGGTAACCTGTTCGGCACATCTGCCGGTATAGAGAGAAGGATCAAGTATTCTGTTCATGTCTTCAGCAGTGAGTCCGAATACCTCTTCGGCAGCCAGGCGTTCCAGCAGATCGCATTCTTCGCCGTTCTTCATTTTTGCAGTCGCTTCCATGGAACATCTGCGGATGATTTCGTGGAGTTCCTGACGGTCACCGCCGCGTTTGACTGCTTCCATCAGAAGATTCTCCGTGGCGATAAACGGCAGGTAGTCTCTGACTGCTTTGGCCACGATCTTATCATTGACGACCATGCCGTCCGTGACATTGCGGCAAAGACGCAGGACTGCATCGGCGCACAGGAATCCTTCCGGCATGGAGATTCTGCGGTTGGCGGAATCGTCCAGAGTTCTTTCCATCCACTGTGTGGAGGCCGTCATATGTGCGTTCAGGGCATCTGTCATCAGATAGCGTGACAGTGAACAGATTCTTTCACAGCGCATGGGATTGCGTTTGTAGGCCATGGCGGATGATCCGATCTGCCCGGATTCAAACGGTTCTTCCAGCTGACGGTCATGCTGAAGAAGACGGATGTCTTCTGCCATGCGGTAACAGCTCTGGGCAATGGAAGAGAGAACATTCAGAATTCTGCTGTCTGTTTTGCGGGGATAGGTCTGTCCGCAGACATCAAAGCATTTCTCAAAGCC
The DNA here is from genome assembly GCA_017459725.1 of Solobacterium sp. GTDB lineage: Bacteria > Bacillota_I > Bacilli_A > Erysipelotrichales > Erysipelotrichaceae > Bulleidia. Next base: position 24,260 of record JAFUCL010000041.1, read on the forward strand.
GAACTTCTCCGCCAGCTGTCTGTTCATTTCATCTATTTTGCCTGTATCACCTTCAAAGAGATCCAGGAAGCTTGCCTCAGTACCGGTTGTGCCGCGGCATCCCAGAAACTTCATGTTATCAATCACAAAGTCGAGATCCTCCAGGTCAGCCAGGAAATCCTGCAGCCACAGGGCTGCCCGTTTGCCAACCGTTACCAGCTGAGCCGGCTGGTAATGTGTATAGCCGAGGGCAGGCATGTCTTTGTACTGATCCGCAAAGGCAGCGAGATTTGCCATGACACCGAGCAGACCGCTGCGCAGATACCGCAGACCGTCACGGTAAATGATCAGGTCTGCATTGTCCGTTACATAGCAGCTGGTGGCACCGAGATGGATGATGCCTGCTGCAGACGGAGCAGCCTTGCCGTATGCATATACATGCGCCATGACATCATGCCGCACTTCCTTTTCACGCTGTCTCACACATGCATAGTCAATATCCTCTATGTGTGCTTCCAGTTCATTAACCTGTTCCTGTGTGATCGGCAGACCGAGCTTCATTTCCGTTTCCGCAAGGGCTGTCCAAAGCTTTCTCCAGGTCTGGTATCTTGTATCGGAAGAGAACAGATGCAGCATATATTCGGATGCGTAACGGCTGGCCAGCGGGGATTCATAGTGATCTGTCATACTCATTACAGTCCTTTCGTATATTTACCGGAGAATGATGCTTTCACGTTCCGGACCTACGGAAACATAGGCAATCTTACATCCGATGGCTTCTTCAATCATCAGCACATATTTCTGTGCGGCTTCCGGCAGGTCTTCCCACCTGCGCACACCGGCAATGTCACAGTTCCAGCCCTCACAGTATTCAATGACAGGTTCTGCTTTGTCTAATGCATCGGGGAACGGGAAGCGGTCGGTTTTCTGTCCGTCCACAAGATAGTGTGTGCATACCGGGATTTTCTCCATGTAGCTCAGTACATCCAGCTTGGTCAGTGCAATCTTTGTGGCAGCCTGCACTTCCGTACCGTAGCGGGTAGCGACAAGATCAACGGGACCGACACGGCGTGCACGTCCTGTCTTGGCACCGTATTCTTCACCGGCTTCTCTGAGCTTTTCAGCTTCCTCACCGAACATCTCGCATACAAACGGACCTTCACCCACACATGTGGAATATGCCTTCACAACACCGACGACATCACTCAGCTGCAGTGACGGCAGACCGGAACCGATCGGTGCGTAGGCAGCCGTGGTATTGGATGAGGTTGTATACGGATAGATACCGTAATCAAGATCACGCAGAGCACCGAGCTGTGCTTCAAACAGAATGTTCTTTCCTTCCTGCTGTGCACTTCTCAGGTATGCACCGGTGTCACAGATGTACGGTTTGATTTTTTCACAGTATTCATTCACCCATGCATACAGGTCATCCATTGTATACGGTTCTGCGCCGTATACCTTCTCAAGGGTGAGGTTCTTCCATTCCAGCAGATCCTGCAGATGTGCATGCAGTCTTTCCGGATAGAACAGTTCACCGGCAAGCACGGTCTTCTTCTGGTACTTGTCGGAATAGAACGGTGCGATGCCCTGTTTGGTGGATCCGTATTTCTTATCAGCCAGACGGTTTTCCTCCAGTCCGTCCAGTTCGCGGTGCCACGGCATCAGCAGGGAAGCACGGTCGCTGATTTTCAGATTCTTCGGCGTAAGTTCAATTCCCTTCGACAGGACATCCTGCATCTCGATCCAGAGATTCTCGGGATCCAGTGCAACTCCGTTGCCTAGTACATTGACTACCTCGCTGCGGAAGATACCGGAAGGAAGCAGATGCAGAGCGAATCTGCCTTTGCTGTTGATGACCGTATGTCCGGCATTGCCGCCGCCCTGATACCGAACGACTACATCATAGTGATCGGTGAGAAAGTCGACCATTCTGCCTTTTCCTTCATCACCCCAGTTAATACCGACAATTGCACAGTTTTTCATTTTTACCTCTTTCTCTGTTTAAGTGTGAGCTGTGATACCCGTGTATAAAAAGAAAAACAACGAAAGAATTGTATCACTATGTACCTGCTGAAAAGGCATTATTCTGCTGACACAGGACAGGAATCGCAGCGGATTCGGATCACAGACTGAAAATAATTTCATTATAAAAACCTCACACCTCCCGGCCGGAGAGATATGAGGTCCTGCATTCAAACGGATGGAACGCAGCGGATTGAGGCAGGCTCCTGTATCAGAGCAGTGCTTTTCCTTCGCTGAAAGCCTTGCCGACTCTTGGTCCGGCTTCGTAATAATCGAAGTGAAACTGGTCGAACATCAGAGCATGGATTCTTGAAGCATCGACCTTGCCGTCATCTCCGAGAAGTTCCTCATTTACGCATACATTGACGATTCTGCCGACAATTGCATGCATGTTTTCGGTATCGATGGCTTCCGCAAGCTCGCATTCCAGGGTAATGGGGAATTCCTCGATGACCGGTGCGTTGACGAATTCGCTTTTAACCGCATGACAGCCGGACTTTTCAAACTTATCGGGAACCTTGTTGCCGGAAACCATGCCGAAATAATCAGCCTGCGCCATATGTTCAGTATCCGCAATGGCTACCGTAAATGCTTTGACAGCTTTGATGTTTTTGGTGGTTTTGTGATGTTCGTCAATGAACAGTGAGATTTTGCTGTTGGCATTCGTCATGCCCCAGGCCGCGCTCATAACATTGACTGTTCCGTTTTCGTCATACGCCGCAATCAGCAGCACCGGCATCGGAAACACAGCCGGACTGACACCTATATTCTTTTTCATATAACCTCCTGGATTTTGTTGTACTCTTCATCGGATACCGGTTCCAGCCACTCGTTCCAGGCGTTTTTTCCGGGAACTTCAATGGCCACATGAACAAACCAACTGTCACGGGCAGCACCATGCCAGTGTTTGATTCCTTCGGGGATATAAACCACATCACCGGGTGAGAGGGGTCTCGGATCTTTTTCCCATTCCCGGTACCAGCCTTTTCCGGCTGTACAGAGAAGAATCTGTCCGCCGCCTTCTTCAGCGTGATGGATATGCCAGTTGTTGCGGCAGGCCGGTTCAAATGTCACATTGTATACATCCACACCCTGATCATTCAGTACGGATAAGTAGGAAGTACCGCTGAAGTACTGCATGACAGGATTCAGTGCTCCTTTTTCGAATATGCCGCCTTCTTCCGGAAGAAAAGATTCTTTATTCATGACGCTGCTTCTTTCTGGTCTGTCTGCCCATCCAGCGCCACAGGGTTACCGGACGTCCGTCTTCATATACACGGGTGCCGTCCAGATCGTATTCGCAGAAATCATTGTAGACATGAACCCATGAGAAATGACCGTTGTAACGGTAAGGTCTGCCTGCTTCGTCTTTGAACAGACCGGACTGGTCCGTAACATTCTCAAACAGGGAAACATGGACATTGTCATTGCCGGCAGCTTTCAGTTTATGGTACGCAGGCAGGCACAGACCATCCGGCGGTACCAGGGGATCATCCTGGGCATTTGTGAACCAGACAGGAAGGTGCTTCAGATTCTGTATATCCTGATCGGTAATGGCGGAAGGACGGAATGCTTCGCAGACAGGGTAAGCAGCCGCGAAAAAGTCCGGATAGGAAACAATCATGCGCATGGTCATGAAGCCGCCGTTGGAGCATCCGCCTATATATACGCGGTCACGGTCGATGTCCGGATGATCTTCCAGGAATTCATCAATCAATGATTTCAGCGCTTCCACATAGATGCTTTCCACGCCCTGTTTGGCAGGTTGGTTTTTTCTGCCGGCACCGTAATCCATCCAGAAGGTGGGGCACTGCGGACAAAGAATGTATGCGGCACCGCCCAGCTTTCGCTGAATATCAGGGGAGGAAAGGTTAACGACTTTGTTTCCGGTATAAGTGACGGTCGGATCGCTTCCGCCTTCACCGAGACCGTGCAGCCAGATCACAAGCGGCAGCTTTTCGGGGAATTCATGTTCCCACTCATTGCCGAAATTGGAATCAAGGGAATGCAGCAGTTTCCTGCCTTCTTTTTTGTCCGGGGTGAAGTATCCGTATCCCAGCGGCATCTTCTTATCATGGGAGCGGCTGTTTTTCCAGCCTTTGAGCTGCGGGCAGATATCACCGGCGGATTCATCAAAGACCCAGCCGGTATAGGGAATCGGTGCGGCAATTTCCTTTACCTGTGTAACGCGGTATTCACAGCGGATGAACTCATTCATGGAACTACGGTAGGCTGCCTGGGAATAACCGATCGGATACATAGGACCGTACGGCATTTCCAGAGCTATCTTATCCGATTCATATACTTTCGCACCTGTTTCATCGCAGGGGTATGCGGCAGTGACTTCACGGTATCCTTTGGAAGGATAGATCTTGGGGCCCAGCCATTCCCTGGCTGCCATAAAGATTTCACCGGTTTCGGGGTTTTTCCGCTCAACATAAACGTTAAATGTTTCCGTGCCGATCTGTGATGCGCACAGTTTTTCCGGTGCGTTCAGAATCAGTTTGGTGATGTACGGACCGTTATCGGTCACCGTCGTGAATGTTTTGTATGTGTACATGATGTTCCTCCTTTTGGGTTTCCTTCATATATTGAAGCCGGCGAGCAGAGAGCGTATAACTGCTGCGCTGTGCCGGGAATGGTCAGATACGGCAGTTTGATTTAATGATGTCCTGAAGAGTTACATGAGGGTTTCTGTAGCGGGCTTCGGGATTGGGTTCGTTTATTGACGCAAAGCGGATTGCTTTTACAGGACATGCCTGGATACATGCCATACAGTTAATGCATTTTGAATCATCAAAGACCGGTCTTCCGTCTGACAAAGAAACACAGCCGCGCGGACATACACGTGTGCAGGTGCCGCAGCCGATGCAGGCATCCGTAACTCTGTACAGAGGGAAGGTATACATAGGTCCGTTTGTTTCCTTGTTTTTCAGGTACCTGCTGCTGAAATCCGTTTCTTCCTGTGACGGCTGCTGAATCATATGTTTCTTTGCCGTGATATCTGCTTTCAGTCCGGCAATGTGCTCATCAACATGTTTATCTGCTTCAATGCTGCGCTGCTGGTCCATGTCGAATACGATAAGAGCATTATCATGCATAATGATTGTATTGATATAATCCGCCGGCTTTCCTGCAGCTTTCAGAAATTCCTGTGTGCGTTCAGCGACCCCGCCGTGATGACAGCCATACGTAATAATCATATAGAAATAATCTGTTTCGAATACGGAATCACGGATAAAGTCCTTAATTATCTGCGGAATTTCAAACTCAAACAAAGGACATACAATACCGATTTTTTCATCTTTATAATGTCTGTCGGTTCTGGCCATCTCCTGGGGAATGCTTAACAGATTGCTGTCCAGCTGCCTGGCCACATAAAGGCTGTTTCCTGTTGCTGTGAAATACAATATCATCTGATCTGCTCCTCCTACTATATAGGTACAGGGTGTAATACCTGACAGCCAGCCAGGACTACATCCTCTCATTGTTAAAACTGTTAGAATGAGAGGGCATTGGTGTGACGTGCTCCTCCTTGGACCATATTGCGTCCGTAAGAAAGCCAGTCAGCCGGCCACTCATTCGCAGTCGTTCGATTTAAGCAGGTTGAACCGTATTCCGGATATGCGTTCGTGTGATACCCCAGGAGATTGAATAGGCAATGAGGAAACGCTGGTACCATTGCACATACAATTTCATGGAGGACAATCAGTATGTTAAACGCAGTAGGAATCGATGTGTCGAAAGGCAGAAGCACCGTTGCGGTCCTGCAGCCCGGCGGTGTTGTTGTCCGTAAGCCTTTCGATGTGTATCACAATCAGAATGAGATGAATGATCTTGTGTCTTTCATCAAATCATTGGATGGTGATACAAAAGCTGTTCTTGAATGTACCGGCCGCTATCACCGGCCAATCGTTGAAGCTCTGCACAGAGCAGAGATCTTTGTGTCAGCTGTCAATCCGCATCTGATCAGGAACTTTGGCAATAATACGATCCGCAAAGTTAAGACAGATCCTGCGGATGCTAAGAAGATTGCCCGGTACGCTCTTGACAACTGGCACGAACTCAGCGAGTATTCAGACATGGATTCCAAGCGTGAACAACTGAAAACCATGAATACCCAGTTTGACTTCTTCATGAAGCAGAAGACAGCCGCCAAATCCAACCTGATCGCTCTTTTGGATCAGACATACCCCGGAGTCAACAATCTGTTTGATTCTCCTGTACGTGCTGACGGAAGCGAGAAATGGGTCGATTTTGCGTATTCTTTCTGGCATGTGGACTGTGTCCGCAAACTCAGTCTCAACACCTTCAAAGAGCGTTACACGGCTTTCTGTAAGAAACACGGCTATATCTTCAATGAACTGAAGGCTGAAGAGATATATAGTGCCTCTAAAAGCCTCGTGGCAACCCTCCCGAAGGAGAATGGTTACAGAGATCTCATCCGCTTCAGTATCAAGCAGCTGAACCTTGAATCTGAGCATGTGGAGAAACTGCGCGTGGATATGAACTCACTGGCTGCTCAACTTCCGGAATATCCTGTCGTCATGGGTATGTATGGCGTCGGCACAACCTTTGGACCACAGCTGATGGCTGAGATCGGTGATGTCATGCGATTTACCCACCGCGAAGCACTCACTGCATTTGCCGGGGTAGATCCCGGCAGAGACGATTCCGGTCAGCGTGTCGCCAAGAGCGTCAAAGCCTCCAAATGCGGATCTGCCCGGCTGCGTAAGACACTGTTCCAGATCATGAGCTGCCTGCTTCAGAATATGCCGGAGGATGATCCGGTATATCAATTCCTTGATAAGAAACGTTCCGAAGGTAAAGAGTATTACGTTTACATGACTGCCGGTGCGAACAAATTCCTTCGCATTTACTACGGCAAGGTCAAGGAATACATGCGTAATCTTCAGGCCGAGCAATCCCAGAACTGATGAATAAATGTCCTGCTAATTACCGTTGAGCCGTTAAATCGGCCTTTTCGTAATGGCTTCTATCACATCACCGTCCTTCCTGAAAGTTTCTGCCAATTCACCCTTGACTTTTTATTAGCAGGCTTTCTTTGGCAGCTGGTGTTTTAAGAAAAAACTGTGGCAGGTTGAACACCTGCCACAGTAATGATTCAGTTATTCAACTGTTACGCCCGGATATGTTGTACGGATGTAATCCTTGAAGTTATTGATAGCATCTTCTCTTGTGGAAGTTTCACCATCCAGATACTCTGTGAAGTATGTCTGCAGACCTTCGTTGCAGAGCTGGTCATACTGTGTAACGTTCTGGAACTTGATGTTCTTTGCCAGTTCAGCGAAGACTGCTGTATCGTTCTGTCCGCCCAGGAAGTCATTGCCGTATGTAGCATCAGCAGCGTACTTGTTGTTGACCTTCTGGTTGTTGGAGAACTGTGCTTCATCCTTTACGAGGTGATCGCATACTTCTTCGTTGTTGATGAATGTATTCATGATGTCAGCGACCATTGTCGGGTTGTCTGTGCCGGTAGCTGCGAGCATCCATGTACCACCCCAGAAGAACGGCTGCGGACCCTGGCAGATAGCCCAGTCACCGAAGCATCCCTTATCAGGATCCTGAGCATTGCTCATGGAGAAGTTGAAGTACCATGCAGGTCCGAAGAAGCACATGGACTTACCTGTCTTGAACATTTCGGAAGTAGCTTCGTCACCCCAAATGTTTGTTGTATATGCAGTGTATCCGTTCTTGACGTAATCTTCAGACTGATCCATCCACTTTTCAATATTCGGATCGAAGTTCAGTTTGCCGTCAACGACCCACGGCGATGTTACGTTGTTGGAGAATACACGGTAAGTTGCGTTTGTGGTCGGGATCATGAAGTAACCCTTGTCCTTTGCCTTGGCAGCGACATCATTGAACTTGTCCCAGTCACTCATAGCTTCCTGAACAGCAGCCGGATCATCTGTACCGAGGACATCCTTGGCAATTGATCTTCTGTAGATAACAGCAGCCGGGCAGCACTGGAAGGAGACACCCTTCACAACACCCTTAGCATCGGAAGCTGCTTCAACCGTATACGGATAAGTATTGGAGAAATCAGAGACACCGATGGATTTGACATCCATTGTAGCGTCGGAATTTGTGTACTTAATGATGTAGTCAGCTTCAGCAAGGAACAGGTCGATCTTGTCATCTGCTGCTGCGTTTGCCTGGTTCAGCAGTGCTGCATCCAGTGCATCCTGATAAGCGCCGCCGTCAGACGGATATGTTGTTCTCTTGATGGTAACGTCACCCTTCTTCAGTGTGTACTCATCAACCTTTTCATCAGCGTAATACTTGCCGAGGAAGCCCCAGAACTCTTCATTCCAGGTCCAGATGTTCAGAACTTTGCCTTCTTCAGAAGAAGCGGCAGCTGCAGGCTTTTCGGTTTTCTGGCATCCAGCGAGAGAAAGTACGAGCGGCAATGTCAGAAGAGCACTTAATAGCTTTTTCATTTCTTTTCCTCCTGTTATTAAGTTTCTGCGGATTTTTGGTCCTTTATTTGTTCACCGGAGATTATTCTCCGGAAACATCCTTGATGTTCCTGACGGTTTCGCCAGGGATCAGATGTCCCATGACCACTGTTTGTGCATTCATGGCTTCGGGGTTTTCAATCTTTTCGAGAAGTCTCCGGCAGGCGGCTCTTCCGAGCTGTTCCGTATCCTGCCGGTATGTTGTAAGACCGGTGATTCTGGCAAGACGGATACCGTCATAGCCCATTGCCGAGATATCATCCGGTACTCTGATGTTCGCATCCCGCAGGACTTTCATACTGCCGAGATAGGAATAGTCATCGGGGAAGATGATGCATGTCGGCCGGTTCTCCAGAGCCAGCAGTTCAGCAGTCCGCTGCGCACACACTTCCATGTCGTGGTAACGGCCCTGCCTGATCCATGCCGGATCTGGTTCAATGCCACTTTCCCGGCAGGCTCTGTAGAAACCCATCAGACGGTCCTTGGTGACATCCGTCAGCTCTCCGTGAATGAAGGCTATCTTGCGGTGTCCCATACTGTATGCATACTTCACAAGTTCCTGTAAACCGCGGGCATTGTCCGAAACAACGGAAGGACAGCGGTCACTGATGTAGTCGATCGTTACGACCGGAAGCTCCGACTGAATCACTTCCTGGATTTCCGGATCTGCGAAGTTTGCGGAGATCACTGCCGCACCGTCGAAGTTTCTGTACTCGCAGTGCTTCAGGTAAGTTGAAGGACGGCCGCTGATCGTATGGCTTATGAACGTAATGTCATATCCGGATTCCTCTGCGGTTCTCTTGAAGCTTTCAAGAATCTCCGAGAAGTATTCGTGGGCCAGACCGGCTGCCATGCTGTCAATAAACAGTACTCCGATGCTGTAGGTACGGTTGGTCTTCAGGGCTCTGGCGGATGCATTGAGCATGTATCCAAGCTCTTCCGCTTTGCGTAATATTTTGTCGCGTGTTGCTTTTGATATGTCAGCTTTTCCGTTTAGTGCTTTGGAAACTGTGGCAACTGACACGCCGCACCTTTCTGCGATTTCTTTCATCGATATCATCTCAATACCTCCGGAAGAATCTTAATCGTTTTCGCAATTCCAGTATAGCACGTTTTTCGGAATTGCAAGTATTTTTTTACGAAAACGTTTACAAAAGCAAAAATTTCTTGTTTTTCGCTGTATTTGACAGTATTCTAGGGTCATACAAGGTGCGTAATCGTTTTCGTATAAATGTGTTATTGCGAAACACATTTAAGGAGGTTGTTATGAAATACGGACATTTTGATGACCTGCACAGGGAATATGTAATAGAGAAATACGAAACTCCGCTTCCCTGGATCAACTACCTCGGCAGCGATGAATTCTTCACTTTGCTGTCAAATACCGCAGGCGGTTATTCTTTCTATAAAGATGCAAAACTGCGCCGGATCACCCGCTACAGGTATAACAATCTGCCGCTGGATCAGGATGGTTTCCACATCTATATCAAAGACGGAGATACTGTATGGAACCCGGGATGGCAGCCCGTACAGACACCTCTGGACACATATGAATGCCGCCACGGTCTGGGCTACTCCATTATCACCGGTTCGAAAAACGGCGTCTGTGCAAAACAGGAGCTCTTCGTTCCGAAAAACGACAATATCCTGCTGAACCGCGTCAGCGTAACGGCCGGGGATACTGCCAAAGATCTCAATCTGTTCTCCTTTGTGGAATTCTGTCTGTGGGATGCGACGGATGATACAACAAACTTCCAGCGCAACTTCTCCACCGGTGAAGTGGAGGTTGAAGGCAGCGCCATCTATCACAAGACGGAATACAGAGAAAGAAGAAATCACTACGCTGTCTTCTATGCCAACCGTCCGGCCGATTCCTTCGACACAAGCCGTGATGCCTTTATGGGCGTATACGGATCCCCGAAGAATCCCCTTGCCGTACAGAACGGTTCCTGCAGCAACTCCATCGCCCACGGCTGGCAGCCGGTCGGTGCGCATCACTTCCGCATCCATCTGGAACCGCATGAAACCTTCAGTGTTATCTTCGGTCTGGTATATGCAGAAGCGGATCAGGAAGAGAAGTTCATCGCTCCGGGTGTCATCAACAAAGCCCCTGCCGAAGCAATCATGAACCGCTATATGACGGATGCACAGTTCGACAGCGCCTTTGCCCGTCTCGGTGAATTCTGGTCTTCCCTGCTGTCCGGCTTTGAAGTAGAGACAGAGAACCCCACAGTCAACCGGATGGTCAATATCTGGAATGCCTATCAGTGCATGGTTACCTTCAACATGTCACGCTCCGCTTCCTACTATGAATCCGGTATCGGACGCGGTATGGGTTTCCGTGATTCCTGCCAGGATCTGCTCGGCTTCGTGCATATGATTCCTGACCGGGCAAGGGAAAGAATTCTGGATATTGCCGCAACCCAGCTGGAAACAGGCGGTGCTTACCACCAGTACCAGCCCCTCACCAAGAAGGGAAATGCGGATATCGGCGGCGGCTTCAACGATGACCCGCTCTGGCTGATTGCCTGCACGGATGCCTACATACGTGAAACCGGCGACTGGGACATTCTGAATGTACCTGTGCCGTTTGACAACGTTGAAGGCAGTGAGCAGCCTCTGCTGGAACACCTGCGCCGCAGTTTCAACTACACACTGAACAACCTTGGTCCGCACGGTCTGCCGCTGATCGGACGTGCCGACTGGAATGACTGCCTGAACCTGAACTGTTTCTCCGCGCATCCGGGTGAATCCTTCCAGGTAACCGGACCTTCGGAAGGACCGGTGGCCGAATCCGTCTTCATTGCCGGTATGTTCGTCAAGTACGGACGTGAATATGCAAATATCCTGAAACACATCGGTCTGGCGGAAGAAGCAGGAGAAGCACAGAAAGCCGCGGATACCATGAGCAGCACCGTACTGAAATCAGGCTGGGACGGTGAGTGGTTCCTGAGAGCTTACGATGCCTTCGGGAACAAAGTGGGATCTGCCGAATGTGATGAAGGCAAGATCTTCATTGAACCGCAGGGCATGTGTGTCATGGCCGGCATCGGTGTGGAAACCGGTGAAGCGGAAAAAGCGCTGAAATCCGTACAGAACATGCTGGATACGAAATACGGCATCGTGCTTCTTACACCTGCCTATACGAAGTATCATCTCAATCTCGGTGAAATCTCCTCCTATCCTCCGGGATACAAGGAGAATGCCGGTATCTTCTGCCACAACAACCCGTGGGTTATCTTCGCAGAGACAATCCTCGGACACGGAAACAGAGCCTTTGAACTGTACAAGAAAACATGTCCAGCCTTCCTGGAGGACATCTCGGAAATTCACCGTACAGAGCCCTATGTTTACTGCCAGATGGTAGCCGGAAAAGACGCACCGACATTCGGTGAAGGCAAGAATTCCTGGCTGACCGGCACCGCCGCCTGGACCTTTACGGTTCTCACCGAAGGCATCCTCGGTATCACACCGGATTATGACGGTCTGCGGATTGACCCGTGCATTCCCTCCACGGTCCGCGCATACCATGTCAACCGGCTCTTCCGGGGCACCATGTATCACATCACGGTGAAGAATCCGGATGGGGTCGAAAAAGGTGTTAAGAAGATCCTGCTGAACGGACAGGAGATTCCGGTCGGTCCGCTGCCGCTGTGCACTGACGCCGAAGCAAACGTCGAAGTCATCATGGGCTGACATGAAAAATTCCCCGCAGGCTGTGCGAAACAGCTCACGGGGATTTTTTCTATTAACAGGTTATGAACCGGAAGAAACGGTATTTTCAATCTGTTCCCTGACCCTGCCGATTGGAATGATCAAAGACAGATGGTCAAAGTCATATGCGGAAAGATCGCCGGCAAAGGCAGCGTTGGATATACCAATCAGTTCACCCTCCCGATTGAATACGGGACCTCCCGAATAACCGGACGTAATCGGCGCATCCGAGAGTATGAACCTGCGGTCCTTGTCAAAGATCTCCTGCATTTCTTCATTCAGTTCCAGCACCGTTCCGGTGCAGTGACTGAAGGGCTGACCGTCTGCGGGATTGCCGATACAGATGACCGTATCACCGGCCGAGACAGCAGAATCCGCAATCGTGACTGACTTTGCATGCATACCATCAGCCAGGATCACGGCGATATCATTGCCGGAATCCGAACAGATGATTGTCCCTTTGTATTCCTGTCCCTGCGCACCGATCATTGTGAAGTCTTCCGTATCATAAAGCACATGATCATTCGTGATGACATACTGTTCTTCAAATACGAAGCCTGTACCGTTGTTGCCGCCGGGTGTAAAGATGCATACCGTTGATTCTTTGCCGCTCTGATATACGGCTTCGATGATTTCTTCCTGTGTCGGTTCGGCTGCTGTTTCTTCAGTCACAGAGGGTACCGGAGTCGTTTCAGCAGATGCTGTGGGAGCCGGTGTTTCTGCGGGGGATACTTCTGCTGCACCGCCGCATCCGGCCATACCGAGCGCTGTTAACAGTACGATACCTTTTCTGAGTGTATTCATGTATTGGTTTCCTTTATCACTGCCCGGCGTTTTTCTGCTGCAGTTCGCGGATGATCTCAATGTAGTCCTTTGCATACTGGGGCAGATAGGAACCTTTGCGGTAGGCTGCCACAAAATCGCTGACCACCCTGCCGCCGCTGAAGCTGTAGAGATCCAGCGGCAGATCCCCTGACCGGTGATTCAGATGTGTTTCATGGATGAACGAAACACCGTAGCCTTTCGACACCAGTTCCATGATGGCCGGGATATTGCTGGTATACAGGACATTGTCATAGTGAATGCCGCGTTCCCGGAACACTGCATCAGTGATCTGTCTGGTGCGCTGTGAGGAATGCATCAGGATCACCAGTTCATTGGCCAGCAGAGCCGGATCCAGAATTCTGTACTTACCGTTGGGATTGTGCTCGGAGAATCTGCCGGCCGGATGATTCCTGGCCGTACAGATCAGCAGCTCCTCCGGACCGATATTCTCATATTCAATCATCGGGTTTCCCTCAGACGGTGCCGAGTAGAAGGCAATATCCGCCTGACCGTCCAGAATCCTTCTGTCATTCTCATCAGAGCTTCCCTCAAACACATTGACCTTGACGTTCGGATACATCTCCCTGAATTTCGGCAGCGATCCCGGCAGAACATAGGTGCACCGCATATGCGCAAAAGCCACATTCAGTACACCCGCATCTCTCTTGAGGATATCCGCCATCTCCATATCGAGATCCGTTTTGACTCTCTGAATCTGCCGGGCATGTTCCACATACCGTTCTCCCGCATAGGTCAGCACATATTTGTTGCCCAGCCGTTTGAACAGCTTCAGCCCGAGATTCTCCTCCAGAGCAATCAGGAATTTACTGAGCGTAGGCTGTGAGATATAGAGTGATTCGGCTGCTTTGGTAATATTCTGGTATTTGGCAATTGCCAGTACATAACTCAGTTCCCTGAAATCCATACCCGTTCCTCCATAATAGACTTCATGAAGTTAATTCATATTTATTATAGCTTCAGTGCATAACAAGATTCATAAATTTCAGCATAAATATCAAATTCTTCAAAAGCACAGCAATTTTACATAAGTATGCATTCTTTGCATACTTTTTATATTTACTATGAATTTCAGTTTCTTTCTTTCCGCATGTACATTGAAGATGGATAAAGAAAGGCGCGTAAACCAACGCACAGGAAACGGAGGAATCAATTATGTCATCAGTCAGAAAACTTCCCGTAACAATCATGCGCGGCGGCACCAGCAAAGGTGTCTACATTCTCGAAAAGGATCTTCCTGCGGACAAATCCGAATGGGATGCACTCCTGCTCAGACTGATGGGCAGTCCCGATCCCAAGCAGATTGACGGCCTTGGCGGTTCCTACTCTGTCACCAGCAAGGTTGCCATTATTAAGAAATCAGAACGTGAGGATGCCGATGTCGACTATACATTCGCACAGGTATCCGTGGACAAGCCGCTTGTCAGCTACAAAGGCAACTGCGGCAACATCTCTTCCGGTGTCGGTCCCTTCGCCATCGAACAGGGACTGGTGGAACCGCTGGAAGGAGAAACCCCCGTCCGTATCTACAACACTAATACGGACAAGATCATCATCGCCGATGTGAAAACCCATAACGGTGAAGTGGTCTACGACGGTGACTTCCGGATTGCCGGTGTGCCCGGTACGGCTTCTCCCGTACGCCTCAAGTTTGTCAACCCGGCCGGCACCCTGGGCAAGGGACTTCTGCCGACCGGAAACGTTACCGATGAACTGGATGTGCCGGGTTACGGCAAAGTAACGGTGTCCATTGTGGACGCGGCCAACCCGCTGGTATTTGTCAAAGCTGCAGACCTCGGCCTCACCGGTAAAGAGCTTCCGCATGAACTGAACAGCGCCAACCTGGAACTGCTCGAAAAAGTCAGAGGACTGGCGGCCGTGAAAATCGGTCTGCTGGAAGACTACACACGGGCAGCCTGGGAAACTCCCGGTATTCCGAAGATGACATTCGTCGCGGAAGCAGATGCATACACAAGCGCAGACGGTGCAGCACACAGTAAAGAAGATATCGATCTTCTCTCCCGCATGATGAGCATGCAGAAACCGCATCCCAGCTATGCCATGACCGGTGCCATGTGCACGGCCGCAGCTGCCGTCATTCCCGGTACCATTGTCAACCAGGTGCTTTCACCCGATACGGACACACAGTTTATCCGCATCGGCCATCCCGGCGGAATCCTGGAATGCGGTGTGGATTACAAAGAAAACGGAACCGTTCCGGTTATTGAAGACACCTTCGGTTTCCGTACAGCGAACTGCCTCATGACAGGCACAGCAATGATTCGTTAAAAGGGGGTAAACAATCATGGATCTGTCGGTTATTTCATTACTCGTCCTCGCAGCTGTTGTTGCGGTCGGTTTCATCAAGAAGGTCAACCTCGGTTTTCTCTCTCTCGGTGTAGCTTTCATCCTCGGCACCATCGGCGGTATGAGTGCCAAACAGATAGCGGCAGGTTTCGACAGTTCAATGTTTGTCACTCTGGTCGGTGTTACATACCTCTTCGGTATGGCTTCCCAGAACGGTACACTTGATCTCTTCTCCAAGAAGATCGTTGCCCTGGTCGGCAAGAATACCGTACTGATTCCGATCCTGATGTTTGTTCTGTCCGCATTTATCTCTGCCATCGGTCCGGGACACATTGCGGCAGGTATCCTGATGACTACGTTTGCAATGTATCTGGCCATGGAGATGAAGATCAACCCTGTCATTACTGCACTGTTTGCCAAGCTCGGGGCCAATGCAGGATGCGCTTCCCCGCTCTCCCTGACCGGCATTCTGGCCAAGAATCTTTCCGAACCGCTCGGTTACTCCGGCTTCGGTCTGCATCTCTTCCTGTCCACCCTGCTGTCAGGACTGGTATTCACGGTTATCATTTACTTCGCATACGGAAGCTATAAAGTAAAAGCAGACAACCCGCTCAAACTCAGCGAAATCGCTAAGTTCAACCGCAACCAGCTGATGACGATCACTGCAATCATCGTCATGGTGGTCTTCTGCATCGGCTTCAAGTTCGACACAGGTCTCTTCGCCTTCGTCGCTGCCGCTGTGCTGATCCTGCTGGGAGCTGCGGATGAAAAAGCTGCTATTAAGGGCATTCCCTGGGGAACACTTGTATTCATCTGCGGTGTCGGAACCCTGATCAATGTCATCAACAAACTCGGCGGTATCCAGCTGATCTCCGACCTGCTCACAAGCATGATGAACGCAAAGACAGCCGTACCGATCCTTGCCGCAACCTCCGGCATCCTCTCATGGGTCAGCTCCACAACCGGTGTGGTCATGCCTGCCCTGTATCCGATCGCTGCTGAAGTCGCTGCTACATTCCCGGGTGTCAGCTATGTTGAACTGATCTCCGCCCTAACCGCAACATCCTTCGCAGCCGCCATCTCACCGCTGTCCACCGGAGGCGCCATCATCATGTCTTCCTACTCAGCGTCCAGAGAAACAACCAATGAAGAACTGAACAAGATCTTCAAACAGCTGTTCCTGCTGTCTGTCGCAAATGTCGGTGTAAACATTGTGATGGCTGCACTGGGTGTATTCAATCTCGGCGGTCTGTTCTACTGATCCGTACTGAGCTGTTCTGCAGAGGACAGCTCTTTTTCTTATCCGGTCAACCCGATCACTGCTCCTGCCTCCTGTCAGACAATATATTATGATCTGTTGACACACTGTCCGAAAATGGGCCGGGTGCCTTTTCTGCAGCCGCCGAGTACCGTATGGTGCGAACAGCCGTAACATGTCCGGTCATTATCGTACATTTCCCGTCTCAGCTGTTCCTGCTGCTGCTTCTGCTGACGCTCCTGCTCCCATTCCCGACGTTTGCGCTCCCTCTCTTCCGGGGTTAACGGAGCAGGCCGGGAGCTCTCAACTAACAGAAACGATCGGGCCAAACAGCATAATATGCGGCACAAACAGCAGAAGCGGCTGCCAGCCTTTCAACTGTACTGCATTTGTTAAGATCAGAACGAAAGACAGAATGCACCATACTCCCATAACCAGGAAATACCAATTCATTTCTTTTGTGATAATAAAGTAAAAGTCCTAATTTGCACTGCGTTGGTAAATCGGGTGTGTAAAGCCTATAATTAATTCGTTCAAGAAAGGGAACACCAGGAACCTTTCAGGAATGAATTAACGCTGGGCTTGGCGGTCCGTTAGTTCATTCCTGAAAGCT
>JAFUCL010000042.1 GCA_017459725.1 Solobacterium sp.
CGCAAGCATCTGATTCCAGATGAAACGGGCACAGCCGAAGGTCTTCTGAAGAAGGATCTCCTGTGCCGCATTTGGATATGCGCGGTAACGGTATGCGATATTACGTTTCATTGTTCACCTTGTGCTTACTGTGATATTCCACCAAAGAAATTCCGAATTCATCCCTGTCTTTACACTTCGTAGGAAGGCGGGGACTTCTTCGGATTTACGTTAAAAGCTCAGGGATGCCTGAGCTTTTGTGTCTATTCCGGTGTGCGAATACTCTTTTCAAGTCTTTTCATATGCAGAAGCACATACGGCACTTCAAACAATAACATGGCACTCCAGCCCACTCCGCTTGCGGCCGCAATACCCCGGATACCCATTTTCGGAGCCAGCAGGTATGTGCCCAGTGTACGGATGGAAATCTGTATGAATGTGCAGAGGATGGTAACGGGAATCCTGCCGACCCCGCGGCAGTAACCCTGGAAACCATTGGTGAACCCCGGCAGACAGTAGATCAGTGCCATGACCGAGAGATATGCTGTTCCTTCCGCAATGACTTCTGCCGTACCGCTGCCTTTGACAAACAGTGCCACAGCCGTGCTGCCAAGCAGTACTGTTACCAGACCGATGAAGATACCGTAGCCGAATTCCATGGCGATACCGGTTGCGAACCCTCTGCGGATACGGTCGGGTTTGCCGGCCCCGCGGTTCTGGGCAATGCATGTGGAGATGGCGGAAGCGATTCCCTGTTCCGGGATCAGCGCGAAACTGTCAATCCGGCTGACCGCATTGAAGGCAGCTATCGTACTGACACCAAGCAGATTCACCTGTCCCTGGATCAGAATCTTGCCGATGGGCTGCACAGCCTGCTGCAGAGCAGAAGGAACCCCGTAGTTCATAACCCGCTTCAGCAGTTTGGTATCGGTACGCCATTCATCGTTCTGCGGCACCAGCTGCGGCATTTCACGCAGGATACAGCGGGCAGCCAGGAAAGCCGAGAAAGCCTGGGCAATGACGGTGGTCAGCGCACTGGCAGTGATGCCGAGACGGAATACACCGAGCAGGATCAGATCCAGTATGATATTCAGCACGGAACAAACGGCGAGAAAACGCAGCGGGCGCTTGGAATCACCCACACTCTTCATAGCCGAAGCCAGTGCATTATATATAAATGTAAACGGCACCCCGATAAACGTGATGCGCAGATACAGGGCTGTGATGGCAAAGATTTCCGCCGGCACCGACAGCAGACGCAGGATCAGCGGGGTGAGCAGGATACCGGGAACGGCAATCAGTAAGCTCATGAGCACGCCTGCCTTCAGCACTGCCGAGAGGGCTTTGCGGAAGGATACCATATCCTTTGCACCGAACCGTTCACTCATGAAGATGGATGCCCCGATACAAAGACCGGAGATAGCCAGGATGACCAGATTCATGACCGGAGCCGCAATGCCTTCCGCCGCAAGAGCTTCCTTACCGATGAAGCGTCCGGCAATCATGGAGTCAGCCGCATTATAGGCAAGCTGCAGCCAGTTTGCCAAAAGAAGCGGCAGTGCATACCGCCACAGGTGTGAAAAGAGTGAGCCTTCCGTCATGTCCTGCATATCGTTTTCTCCGTATCATCTGACATATAACCATGATTGCCTCCGAAAAGCAATATCGGCACTCTGCAGGCATCCGGAAAATATGTGAATCCCTCAATTACATATATTTATGTGTATAATCTATGTAGAGCAACACACAGCGTTTAACACGCAGGAAAGGAAAACAAATGGAACTTAAACTCAGACCCGCAGAAGAGTGCAAGTTTGATGCGGTCAGCCTCGGCGAAGTAATGCTTCGTCTTGATCCGGGAGAAGGAAGAATCCGTACAGCACGGACTTTCCAGGCTTGGGAAGGCGGCGGAGAATACAACGTCATCCGCGGTCTGCATAAGTGCTTCGGCATGCATACAGCAGTTATTACAGCATTCGCTGACAACGAAGTCGGCAAACTGATGAAGGACCTGATTGAACAGGGCGGCGTTGACACAAGCCTGATTTACTGGAAGAAGACAGACGGTATCGGACGTATCTGCCGCAATGGTCTTAACTTTACAGAACGCGGCTTCGGTATCCGCGGTGCCATCGGCTGCAGCGACCGTGCAAACACTGCCATTTCACAGGCGACTCCGGAAGACTTCGACTTCGACTATATCTTCGGTACACTCGGTGTACGCTGGCTCCATACCGGCGGTATCTACGCAGCTCTTTCCGAGCAGGCATGCGAAACAGTCATCGCTGCATGCAAGACTGCTAAGAAGTACGGCACACTGGTTTCCTATGACCTTAACTACCGTCCGTCCATGTGGAGTGCAATCGGCGGTCTCGAGAAGTGCCGTGAGGTCAACCGTGAAATCGCCAAGTATGTTGATGTCATGATCGGCAACGAAGAAGACTTCACAGCATGCCTCGGTCTTGAGGTTGAAGGCAATGATGCCGGACTCAAGGAGCTGAACCTTGACGGTTACCGCAAGATGATCAATGCGGCTGCCAAGGAATATCCGAACTTCAAGGCAATCGCCACAACACTGCGTACAGTCAAGACAGCTACTGTCAATGACTGGAAGGCAATCTGCTGGGCAGACGGCGAAATCTACATGTCCAAGGAATACAACGGACTCGAAATTCTTGACCGTGTAGGCGGCGGCGACTCCTTCGCTTCCGGTCTCGTATACGGTCTGATGACATACCAGGATGCTGAACGTGCAGTCAATTACGGTGCTGCTCACGGTGCTCTGGCAATGACAACACCTGGCGATACTTCCATGGCTACACTCGATGAGGTGGAAGGCATTGTCGGCGGTGCCGGCGCAAGAGTCAAGCGCTAAAACCTGTACAGGCAGAGCGGAAGCTCTGCCTTTATATTCGTCCTAGTGGACTGTTGAGCACAAAAGGACTGTAGAAAAGAAGCAGGAAGAAAAGTGTGCGAAACAAAAAAACCACCCGCTTGGCGGGTGGATGGACAGGTGCTTCTTGTAGAAAGAAGCACCTCATCAAAACTATCA
>JAFUCL010000043.1 GCA_017459725.1 Solobacterium sp.
GACAAGTCATCAACAGTATACGCTCCATAGTATGGATAATCTGTGTAGAGATCGATATCAATCATACTCTTAGTATAAAATGAGCAGACACTTTCGCATCTGCTCAAATTCAACGGTCACCGGAGGTGACCTTTTTTATGCGGATGATGCGCTCTTGTGGTATATAATAGAAACGTTTTGAGAGGAAGCCTATGCCTATTATTGAAGTCAAAGATCTGTCATTTGAATACGAACCGGATCAGCCCGTCATCAAAAACGTTTCCTTTACTGTGGAGAAAGGTTCCTACTGCACCATCTGCGGACATAACGGCAGCGGCAAGTCCACGGTAGCGAAACTGCTGTCCGGACTGCTGGACAGGAAGAGCGGAACCATTATGATTGACGGTCTGGAGCTGAATGAAGAGAATCTGCGGCAGATCCGCGGAAAGATCGGTATTGTCTTCCAGAACCCGGACAACCAGTTCATCGGTTCCACCGTACGGGATGATATTGCCTTCGGTCTGGAGAACCACAGGGTTCCGCAGGCGGATATGGACGGCATCATAGAGGAGTTTGCGGCCCGTGTCGGTATGACCAAGTATCTCAACAGCGAACCGACGCATCTCTCGGGCGGACAGAAGCAGAGAGTGGCGATTGCCGGTGTCCTGGCGATGCATCCGGAAATACTGATCTTCGATGAAGCAACCTCCATGCTGGATCCGCAGGGCAAGGATGAAATCAAGAAGGTCATTATGGACCTGCATAAAGAAAAGGATCTGACGATTCTTTCGATTACACATGATATAGATGAGGTTTCAAAGAGCGATACGGTGCTGGTTCTCGATGACGGCGAACTGGTGCTGCAGGGCACACCTGCGGAAATCTTCCGTGATGAAAAGAAACTGCTGGAAACCAATCTTGATGTACCGTACAGTCTCAAGCTTGCCAAAGAGCTGAGAAAGCGCGGCATCAAGGTCGGTGATCATATCTCGATGGAAGGACTGGTGGAAGAACTGTGTCAATTACGTTCGAAAATGTAAGTTATATCTACAGTGAAGGCACGCCCTTCCGTTATGAAGCGCTGAGTGAAATCAATCTGGAGATTGAGGAAGGCAAAATGACGGCAGTAATCGGCGAGACCGGTTCAGGCAAGAGCACGCTTGTGCAGCATTTAAATGCACTGCTGCTGCCGACCAAGGGAACCGTGCACATTCTCGGCCGCACCATTGAAGCAGGCACCCAGCCGAAAGGACTCAAGTCCCTGCGCGGTGATGCCGGGCTCGTTTTCCAGTTCCCCGAATACCAGCTGTTTGAAGAGACAGTAATCAAGGATATTGCCTTCGGACCGAAGAACTTCGGCATTTCCGAGGAAGAAGCGCTGAAACGGGCAAGAAATGCCATGAAGCTGGTCGGTCTTGATGAACAATACGAAGAACGCAGTCCGCTGGAGCTTTCCGGAGGACAGAAGAGAAGAGTAGCCATTGCCGGTATTCTGGCCATGGATCCGAAGGTTCTGGTTCTGGATGAGCCGACTGCCGGCCTTGATCCAATGAGTACCGTGCGCATGATGGAGCTTTTCCGCAAACTGAACAAAGAGCACGGCAAGACAGTGCTGATCGTCACGCATGATATGGAACAGGTGTTCCGTTACTGTGACAATGTGATCGTCGTAGAGCACGGCCGCATCCGCACGCAGTCTTCCGTCAGTGAATTCTTCCGGGATTCCTCGGTCTGCCGCGGGATGAACATTCTGCCGCCGGCTATGATCCGTATGCGGGATCTTCTGAATGAGAACGGTTTTGACATTGCCGATACCGTCATGGATACGGAAGCACTGGTCAATGCGGTTGAAAGGCAGGTGAAGCGTCATGGGTGAGTTTACACTCGGCAGATACATGCCGCTTGATTCGCCGATTCACAGAATGGATCCGCGGGCCAAGATCATGGCGATGCTGCTGTGTCTGATTGCTATCTTTATTCCGGCTGGATGGATCGGCTACGGGGTGATGTTTGTGGTGATCTCCGGGGTGATCCTGCGGGCAGGACTGTCCTTCCGCTTTGTCTGGAAATCGATGAAGCCGATGATGATCATGATGATCTTCCTGTTCATTATGAACTGTGTGGTTCTAAGGACGGGCGATGTGCTGTTTACCGTCTTCGGTATATCTATATATAAAGAAGCGGTTCTGCAGACACTGTATATCGTTGTCAGACTGCTGCTGATGGTGATGATCACAACCTGTCTGACGGCCACCACCAAGCCTCTGGATATGACGCTCGGCATTGAAGATCTTCTGAAGCCGTTTGAACGCATTCATGTACCGGCGCATGAGATTGCCATGCTGATATCGATTGCACTGCGGTTTATCCCGGATCTGATCGAGGAGACGCAGCGTATTATGAAGGCGCAGGAGAGCAGAGGTGTGGACCTCAAGGAAGGATCCCTGAAAGAAAAGATCATGGCGATTCTTTCCCTGATCGTGCCGCTGTTTGTTTCGGCTTTCCAGAGAGCTGAGGATCTTGCCAATGCCATGGAAGCGAGAGGCTACGCACCGGGCGAACCACGCACCCGTTACAAGGTGCTGAAAATGACAACCGCAGACTGGCTGCTGATCGGCTGTGCGGCATTGCTGCTGGCAGCGATGATCGTTCTTGCACGGATGGCATAATGCGGTATAAGTGCACAGTCAGCTACTGCGGAGCGGCATACTGCGGATGGCAGAGCCAGAAGAACGGCGCAAGCATCCAGGAACAGATAGAGAACGCTCTGTTTCAGCTGACCACGACAAAAACCAATATTACAGCTTCAGGGAGGACCGATGCCGGGGTGAATGCGGAAGGCCAGGTCTTCCATTTTGATACTGAGCTCGTCATGACGGAAAGAAAATGGAAAGGTGCTCTGAACGCTCTGCTGCCGAAGGATATTCACATCAGGAAAGTGGAGGCGGTGGATGAGCTGTTCCATGCCCGTTACTGTGTGAAGGCCAAACGCTATGATTACCGGGTGAATCTCGGTGAATATGACGTGTTCACGAGGGATTATGTCTACCAGTGTCCGTATCCGGTGGATGTGCAGAAGATACGCGAAGCTGCAGCATACCTGCAGGGAAAGCACAATTTTGCCTCGTTCTGCTCCAATTCCTTTGCGGAAATACCGGACCAGACAAGAACGCTGTATGCCGTGGATGTATCACAGCAGGGACAGATTCTTACCATTTCCTATTACGGCAAAGGCTTTCTGCGCTACATGGTGCGGATGATGACTGCCCAGCTGCTTGAGGCAGGACGCGGCCGCATACAGCCCGAAGAAATCAAAGTTCTGCTGGAAGCACAGTCGAAGACGGTGTCCCGGCGCAAAGCCAAACCCGAGGGACTTACGCTGAAGGAGGTTGAATACTTCCGTATTCTTGCCATGGATCAGAAGGTTATGATACGTGAGTATCTGCCGGATGATCCCGCGCAGCCGCACTCTTCTGATGAGTATGCCTTCGTGGAAAGAAACAGTCAGAATCTCCTCGGCTGTCTCAGGATTACGGAGGGTGAACGCGTAAATCTGAAGCTTTGTGCAGAGGAAATGCCGGGTGAGGAATTCCTGCAGGAAATCCTGTTCAGGATGCATTCTGCATACCCGGATAAAGAGCTGATTCTGCAGGCCGGAGACGTGAAACTTTCTGTTGACTCTGCCGGAAACAAAATATAGAATGATAGACGGCATCTCATGCCAAATGTAGCCCCGGAAACTACATATGGAGGAATGTATAAACTATGCGTCAGACAACTATGATCAAGCCTGCTGAAGTTGTCCGCCAGTGGTACGTCGTTGACGGCACTGACTGCACACTTGGACGGCTTGCAACAGAAGTCGCAGCTGTTCTTAAAGGAAAGCACAAGCCGACTTACACACCGCATGTTGACTGCGGCGATTATGTCATCGTCATCAACGCTGACAAGATTAAGATTACAGGCGACCAGGATGAAAAGAAGTTCTATTTCAGCCATTCTCAGTTCCCCGGCGGTCTCCGCGTCCGCAGCACAAGAGTAATGCGTGAAGACTACACGGTTGAGTGGGTTGAAAAGGCAATCAAGGGCATGCTCCCGCACAACAAGCTGGGTGATGTCATGCGCAGCCATCTGTTTGTTTATGAAGGACCGGATCATCCGCATGCGGCTCAGAAGCCGATCGAAATGAAGATCAAGGGTTAAGGAAGGAATAAAGACATATGGCAACGAAGAAAAAGTCAGCAGTTACTTATAACGGTACCGGACGTCGCAAGACCTCCACTGCTCGTGTCTTTATGACTCCGGGTACAGGTGTAATCACAGTCAACGGAAAGTCTCTGGAAGAATATCTTCCCCAGGCTACTCTGAGAATGATCGTTAACAGCCCGCTGGTTCTCACAGAAACAGCCGGTCAGTTCGACATCAAGATCAATGTTGCAGGCGGCGGCTATACAGGCCAGGCCGGTGCAATGCGTCATGGTATCGCACGTGCTCTGCTTGAGGCAAGCGAAGACTATCGTCCGGTTCTCAAGAAGGCAGGTTTCCTCACACGTGATGCACGTATGAAGGAAAGAAAGAAGTACGGTCTGAAGGGCGCAAGACGTGCTCCTCAGTACAGCAAGCGTTAATCGCTTCCTGGTGTACGCGAAAGACCTCGGAATTCTGTTCCGGGGTTTTTTTGTGTACGGTCACTTGATTTTACAGGATGTACGTTTATAATTCGGTTAGAATATGCTAACCTGTGTTTCGGCATGTTGAGGGAGAGGCATATGAAGAAATACATTCCGGAGAAACTGGCTGCCGTCAGCGGCTGGCAGCGCACTGAGAGTATCTGAAAGGACTGCGTATGAGAAAGTTTGCGAAGATGCGTTTGTTTTTGATTTGCGGGCTGCTGGGCTGTCTTTGTTACGGTGCAGGTGACTGGCTGATGCTGTACGGTGATCCTGCGTACCGCGGTACGGTGGCATGGCTTACGGAAGGTGCAGCTGTGATACCGCAGTGGCGGTACAGCCTGGCTATGTTTCTGGCTTTTCCCGGCATTGTTCTCTACGGAACGGCACTGTTTGCGGTGGAAGGATACATCACCGGCGAAAAGGGAAAGAAGATCTATCACTGGCTGAATACGTTCGGTATGACGCCATGGATTGCCCTGCATCTCTTCTATGTCATGATCCTGACCCTGTATGCATGGATGAACGGAAACGGATACGGTGTGCAGGCAACGGAAGTATGCGAAGGGCTCTTCCATGCTCTGGCATGGGTGGTGCCGGCTGCGGAGGGGATGATGCTGCCGGTGTTTGTCTGGTGGTTTTATCTGCAGATTACCGGAAAGACGGTGTTTCCGAAGCAGTATGCATTTACCAATGTGCTGATTGTTTTTGCAGTACTGAAAGGCATATCGCTGCTGCTTCCGGTCAGTGCATTCCGGCTGGGTTTTACCAACGGTCTGATGAGTGAAAGCATGGCAGTCATGTTCGGAATCATGCTGGCATGGGAATGCCGGGAGGTGTGAGATGAAAGGAATAAAATTTACAGCTGAGAAAGACGGTTTCCACGGTGTCTGGTATCCGTGTCCTGAAGGCAGTGAAAAAGGCATGATCGTCATGCTCGGGGACAGTTCGGATGATCTGATGGCAAGAACAGGTGCGAAGTGGCTGCACCGTCAGGGCATACATGTTATGGCGATGTCTCCTGCCGCTAAAGACTACGGACATCACAGCTATCCGCTTGAGCGCTTCGGGAAAGCGATTGCCTATATGAAGGAGCAGGGATGCAGGAAACTCGGTATAGCCGGCGCGTCCACGACGGGTATGATGGCGCTGCTTGCGGCTTCGTACTATCCTGATCTGACTCTGACAGTTGCGATGTCACCGCCGGATTTTGTTATGGAAGGATTCTACCAGGACGGTAAGGACGGTGCCCGTGAAAGACCCGGTGACAATGAATCCTCGGTAACATGGCAGGGAAAACCGCTGCCGTATCTGCCGTATGCATACCGGCATCCGGAATACTGGCAGAAGATCAAAAGCGATTCCAAAGCGGGCGGGGATTTTATCGCTTCAAGACCGCTGTTTGATGAATCGGAACAGAAACACCCCATACAGGAAGAAGAAAAGATCAAGGTGGAGAGAATCCGGGGCAGGCTGATTATGGTCGGTGCCGAGGATGATGTTCTCTGGGATACCTGCCGCTATATCCGCAGAATGCAGGAACGTCTTGCGTCTTTGCCGCATACGTGTGAATACGAAGCATGGCTGTATGAACACGGAACACACTTTGTGTTCCCTGAATCAATGCTGAAGATGGTTCTGCCGTTTGGTATAAACCTGATTGTGGGACTTATGTTCAAAGCCGGTAAACAGTATCCGTCTGAATGCCGGGAAACACGGATCGATATTGACCGGAGGCTGCAGAAAGCCATCCGGGAGTGGTAAGGAAATGAGGGTTTATCTATGAAACCGGATTATAAAAACTGGGTTCCTTTAAGCATGGTGTACGGACTTGCCGGCGGGGCATGTATCTCTGCGGTTCTGTTTGTTCTGCTGGGAGTCTCTGATCATATACTGCAGGGTTTGCCGCGGACAGTCTGTGCTGTTGTTTTTGGAATTGCGGCTGTGATTCTGGCAGGGTTTGCTGTCTGGATGTATATTCTGAACCGGACGTTTGATTATAACGGCAAGCGGAAGCTGGCAAAGACGATCATAGAAGGAACGGCTGAATTCGTGCATATACCTGCCGGAGGCATTGGCCTTGATGTCGGCTGCGGAAGCGGCGCCCTGACAATTGCCTGTGCCAAAAGAAATCCGTCAGCTACCATGGTCGGATGCGATATCTGGAGCGGTGCGTATAAAGCGGTGTTTTCAAAGGAACTCTGTGAGCGGAATGCAGCAGCTGAAGGTGTGAAGAATGTCCGTTTTGAAGAAGGCAATGCCGTGCATCTTCCGTTTCCGGATGAGAGCTTTGATGCAGTGACAAGCAACTATGTGTATCACAACATCTCCGGTCATAACAAGCAGGAGCTTCTGCTTGAAACCCTGCGGGTACTTAAAAAGGGCGGAACCTTTGCGATACATGATCTGATGGGCCCGGCAAGATACGGGGATATGAACGCTTTTGTGAAGAAGCTGAAGGATGAGGGGTATGAGGAAGTACAGCTCATTGATACGGCAGAGGGCAGATTCATGGAACACGGAGAGTCTGTGTGGCTGGATCTTGCCGGTTCAAAACTGCTGACAGGAAGGAAATAAGCTGCAGAAGTGTATACCGCGGACTGATGCCTGCGGTTTTTCTCTGCGCTGCGCAGGCAAAACAATAAGGTTAATAAGAAACAAATTTAATTCTTTGCAGCTGAAGCACGCATGGTACACTGAAAAAAAGCGATGAATATTGGAGGATGAATAATGGTTAATCTTGCGGCAAAACCGTTCGGCCTGAATGAAGAACAGATTGCCTGGGTGGAAAATACCCTGGCAGGACTTGATACCGATGCCAAAATCGGTCAGCTTTTCTTTCTTGACCTTCCGATTGATACGACAACTGAAGAATCCATTGCGGCTTTTGACGGTAAAATACCCGGCGGTGTGATTATCCGCCGCAACCATGCGGCCAAGACGCAGGAGAAGCTCAGGGAAATGCAGGCATATGCCGGCAATGTACCGCTGCTGGTGGCAGGTGATATGGAACGGGGATCCTCAAACGTTATTCTTGAAGGAACTGCCTGCGGTCATCAGCTTGAACTGGCGGCCACCAACGATCCTGACCTTGCTTATAAAGCGGGTTATATGTGCGCAAAGGAATGCGCAGCGGTAGGTGCCTTCTGGAACTACGGTCCGGTCTGCGATATCGACTTCAACTGGCGCAATCCGGTAACCAATATCCGTACCTACGGTTCTGATCCGGATAAAGTCCTGGCATTTGCCAAAGCAGCTGCCCGCGGAAACCGTGACGGCGGAATGATTCCGACTGCCAAACACTTTCCGGGTGACGGTGTGGATGACCGTGACCAGCACTTCCTGACTTCCATCAACTCACTGAGTGTGGAAGAATGGGATGCATCATACGGCAAGGTGTACAAGGGAATGATCGATGACGGCCTGGAGGCTGTGATGGTCGGTCATATTATGCTGCCGGCATACCAGCGTTATTACAATCCCGATGTAAAGGATGAAGAACTGCTTCCTGCTTCACTTGATGCAAACCTGCTGCAGAAGCTTCTGCGCGGCAAACTCGGCTTCAACGGTGTAATTTCCACCGATGCAACATCCATGTGCGGATTCACGGCGGCTATGCAGCGCAGCAAGGCTGTTCCTTCGGCAATTGCGGCCGGTGCTGATGTGTTCCTGTTCTGCCGTAATTTTGCGGAAGACTTCCGGTTTATGAAGGAAGGTCTGGAAAATGGTATTCTGACACAGGAAAGACTGAATGAAGCTGTTACGAGGATTCTTGCTCTGAAGGCAAAGGTCAATCTGCATATCCTGAAGAAAGAAGGAAAACTTGTGCCGCCGGAAGAAGCACTCAGCGTCTTCAATGATGACGGACCGAAGAAACTTGCCCGTACAATCGCAGATCAGAGTGTCACCCTGGTCAAGAATGTCAGAAACACACTTCCTCTCGATCCGAAGAAAACAAAGAGACTGATTATGGTCGTAATCGGGGATACCCCGAATTATCACAACGGCAGAGGCGGGTATGCACCGTACTTCGTTGAGAAGATGCAGGAAAAGGGCTTTGAAATCACAGTCTGGAAAGAAGAGGATCCTGCTCTGAAACGGGTTCTTTCCGGCATTCCTACGGAAGAGCTGAAGCAGAAGTATGATGCTGTGCTCTACTTTGTGAATGTAGCGACCAACGGATCGGATTCCGCTGCCCGTATCTCATGGCCGGGACTGCGTCTCACCATGCCGCAGACAACCAGCGAACTGCCGAACATTATGGTGTCAATCGATAATCCGTACCACCTGTATGACGCACCTAATATGTATGCATATGTCAACGGGTATACGTCGGATGAAGCCGTGGTTGATGCAATTGCCGAGAAGCTTGCCGGAGAAAGTCCTTTCCGCGGTGTATCGCCGGTTGATGCATTCTGCGGACTGTTCAACGCCCGTTTCTGATACTTATATAAGACATAGAAAAAACCGTCGGTCATGCACCGGCGGTTTTCATACTTGCATCTGTTACTGAGCGGAAGCGTGTTCTTTGATTCTGGCAAATGTCTCATCGCTGAGATCATGCTCGACTTTGCAGGCATCATCCTGTGCGGTCTGCGGATCCACCCCGAGAGAGATAAAGAAGTTTGTCAGGGTCTGGTGTCTGTCATAAATATGTTCAGCTATCTTTCTGCCCGGTTCAAGCAGGGTGATGGCACCGGTTCTGTCCATGGAAATGTAACCGTTTTCGCGCAGCTTCTTCATTGCCACACTGACACTGGCTTTACTGTAGTTCAATTCTTCGGCGATATCGATTGAGTGCACGTTGCCGTTGCGCTCCTGGATCATCAGGATTGCTTCAAGATAGTCTTCTGCTGATTTGTAAATCTTCATATTTTTCTCCCTGAATCTTAAAATTTTCTTCTATTTAAAGTATATAGCAAATACATTGAATTATTTCATCTCTTACATTATCATATGGTCGTTCATTTCGGTATGCCTAAAATGCCGATTTCGAATGACCGGGAGGAGAACGTTCATGTACAAAGCATTTGTTTGCTGCAAGGCTGGTATGGGATCCAGCATGCTGCTGAAGATTAAGGCGGATCAGGTCATTAAAGATAACAATTACCCGATTCACACGATACACGGCAGTGTTGATTCATTATTCAGCTTCAATGGCGACCTTGTTATTACGATGGCTGATCTGAAAAGGGAAATTGACGGAAGATTCCCTTATGTAATCGGTGTTGACCATGTTATTGACAAGGGTGAGCTGAAAAACAAGCTGGATGTATTTCTGGCCCAGGCAGATCACTGACATTATAGAGTATGAAAAAGATCCTTCTTTATGGTTTTGATGACCTTGAGGCTGACAGATTCCAGAATGCCGCGGAATCAGCCGGTCTGGCAATGTATGTAATCGGAGATACAGCACTTGATATGACTGTGAGCAGACTCTTCGAGATAGATGATGATCTCGATGCCGTGCATAGTGCTTATGATGATCACTATATGCTGTTTCAGGGTTTTGAATTACCGGAACTGATTCAGGTTGGCAAGGATCTTGCATCAGCCGGAGCACCGTTTGACGGTATCCGGATTATGCGCACCGATGAAAACGAAAACTGGACACTGCGCCGGCTTCTGGAGGAAGCAGCTTCCGAACATCATCTTTCAAGAAAGGTGATGATTCTGCAGGAGCTGATCCGTTCCTGCGGCGGTGTGGATGTCAAGGCAATGGATGAGCAGCAGCAAAGAGAGTTCCGCGATGCACTGACGGATGCATTCAGGCTTCTGCAGAGCGGTGAATTCACCGGCCGGGAGATTGATGAAGCAATCCGCAGATTATCGGAAGAGCTGAAAAGCACACGCAGACTGCTCAGCTAGTATCTGAAAACAAAAAGCTTGCATTCAGTATGCAGGTTTTTTGTTATATAATGACCGCAGCGGTAATGCATGAAAAAAGGAAAAGAATATGGGCGAGAGAACGGTTGTCAGGGATATTGTTACCAAGGAAATGCTTATTAAAGCATTCCGCAGTATGGGTGTCAGCACCAATGCGGTGATTGAGGTTCATGCCTCGCTGTCTTCCTTCGGTTTTGTAATCGGCGGTGCAAGAACGGTAGTGGATGCACTGCTGGAGACGGTAGGGGAAGGCGGAACCATCATGATGCCTGTGCAGACAACGGATAATTCCGAACCCAGCCGCTGGCAGGCGCCACCCGCAATGCCGGAGCTCTGGAAGGATATCCGCAGGGAAATGCCGGCCTATGAACCGGAAACATCCGATCTGCGTGAAATGGGTGCCATCGCAGGCAATTTCTGCCACCGTCCCGGTATTGTATTCTCCAGCCATCCTGCGCTGTCCTATGCTGCATTGGGAAGATATGCCAAGCTGCTGTGCAACCGCCAGTCACTGCATTTCCCGCTGGGTGAAGAATCACCTGCCGCAAGACTGTACGAACTGAAGGGCAATGTGCTTCTGCTCGGTGTCGGCTTTGACAAGTGCACCTGCATGCATCTGGCCGAATACAGAGCCGAGGCAAGACCGATTGAGGTTGACGGCGCAAGTACACGCACGGCCGGAGACGGCAGGGAATGGAAGAAATACCTGAATCTGGAACTGAAGGCAGAGGACTTCGAAAATGTCCGGGCTGCCATGATAAAAAAGAGCATGATCAGAACTGCCACGCTCTCCGGATGTGAGATGCAGTATTTCCCGGCTGCCGGGGCTATTGATGAAGCCGTGCGGTATTTCCAGAAAACTGCAATTTACGATCTGTACCGTTAATTGGGCCAATGATGCTGCTGCCAGGCGGATGCGATGCATTCAGCCGCCAGCAGCATTTCTTTTTCTTCTGCCTCCGTGAAACGGTTTGTGACAGGGGAATCCAGGTCGATTTCGGCTACGCATTCACCGTTGACAAGCACCGGCACACACAGCTCG
This sequence comes from Solobacterium sp., assembly GCA_017459725.1. GTDB lineage: Bacteria > Bacillota_I > Bacilli_A > Erysipelotrichales > Erysipelotrichaceae > Bulleidia. The sequence goes on from JAFUCL010000043.1 coordinate 11,578, forward strand.
CTGCGGCTGTCGGCATCACAGGCAATATGATCCTTATGCGCCAGAACATCATCCACACGCATCGGTTTCTTTGTCCGGTATGTTTCTCCGCATACACCCCGTTCAAAGGAAATATGTGTGCAGGCCGGTTTTCCCTGGAAGGGACCGAGAATCAGCTCACCGTTCTTTGCATAGTAGAAGCCCGCCCAGTTGAGACGGTCATAGGACTGCATGATGCAGCTGCTGACATTGGCCAGTGCTGCAGTCATGTCGGGTTCTTCGAGAAAACCCTCTATCTGCTGTATTAATAAAGTTTTCATGAGCGTATTGTAACACAATCCAATAGTGTTATAATGCATGTTGTGAACAGGGGTGCACAATGTGCTGAGAGATACCCTTATCACCTGATCTAGGTAGAACTAGCGTAGGGAGTTTACTTATCCTTACGCCTTCTGTGACAGGAGGTGTATTTTTTATGGAAAACAGAAAACTGATCAGAAACATGTCCTTCATGGCACTTTATGCCGCACTGTACGTAGTCCTCAAGTATGTGGGAAATCTGATTCCGTTCCTGCAGATGCCGAACGGCGGTTCCATTGAACTGGAACTGATTGCGGTGTTCATTGCATCATGGCATCTGGGATGGAAGTACGGCATCGGTGTGGCGCTGCTGTCCTGGCTCATCACATTTGTGCTCGGCAGCGGAAGGTGGTTCCTCAATCCGATGCAGTATGCGCTGGATTACTTTATCCCGCTGATTGTCGTCGGTATCGGAAGCCTGTTCGGAGGTAAGTCTTCTTACAAATACTATATCGGGGTCATTGTCTCCATGGTCCTGAAGTATGTCTCCAATGTGCTTTCCGGTGTTTACTACTGGCCGCCGGAAGAGGAAGTCGCAGGTTCTGCGGCAGCGTGGCTGTATTCACTGAACTACAATGCCTGGTATAATCTCGTAACATGCATTGCCTGTGCTGTGATCGTGCCGCTTCTGATCAGCCGTCTCGTCAAAGCAGGCGTTCTTAAAGAAGCAAAATAACGCGGAATACACTGCTGATATGATCCCACCAAAGTAGACAGTGCAAATATAAGAAGCACTGCCCACGGAGGTGGGATTTTATCATGGGAAGAAAAACGAAATACAGTTACGAGCAGAAAGTACAGGCATGCGAGGATTATTTGAACGGTCGTAAGA
>JAFUCL010000130.1 GCA_017459725.1 Solobacterium sp.
TATGTTGATAGAGATCCCGCCGAAATACAGTGTGTCCCAATTTATGGGATACCTGAAGGGGAAAAGCAGTTTAATGATTTATGAGAAATGGGGGAATATGAAATATAAGTACAGGAACCGGGAATTCTGGTGCCGCGGATACTATGTTGATACGGTAGGGAAGAATACAAAGAAAATCAAGGAATATATAGCAAATCAACTAGAAGAGGACAGAGCAACAGAAAACCTGACACTTGATCTTGGAGACCCGTTTAACGGGGAAAAGAGATAGGATTGCGAGTGGCAGACCGTACATGCGCTTCTGAGCGCAGCCAGTAATATGAGGGCTAGGCCCGTATTGTGAAAAACCACCAGCTCAGCTGGTGGATACTTATTATGGAGAGCATATGAGAATACACAGACTGATCATATCTGCGGTGATACTGGCGGGTATCGGACTGATGCTTTTATTTCCCGGAAATACTGAGATTGCCAGGGAAACAGCTGCGGACGGTATACATACGCTGCGCATTGTACAGAGCGGAGCACCGGGTTTTCCGTTCGGGGAAACACCATGCCGCATATATCTCTGCACAGACGGCAGATGCACGGAAACAGTGGATATTGTTCTGCGCAATGACGGCAAAAACGCTGATGAGAGTAATTTCACGGTGCACTGGGAAGATACCAGTGTGCGCATAGTCATTTCCGCAGAGGAAATGGAGAACACGGAAATCATTCTTTATTACCGGAATGACTGACAGGTCTGCTACAATAGGTATTACGTAACAGGGGAGACATATGATCAAGATCGGCTTTATCCCGGTCATGTTTCTGATAACCGCGGTCTGGATTATCATCCGGATTTTCTGTGCAAAGAAAAACAACGGAGTGGACCCGTACCGGGAAGTGCAGCTTCTGACAGTATTTATCTGTGTTTCGGTGATCGTAAGGTTCACCTTTTTTCCGTGGTATACCGTGGACGGGCTGATTCAGCCGCTGGTGTTTGATCCTGCGCGCATGTTCCCGCTGCGTCTGAATCTGGATCCCTTCGTGCATCTGTTTGATGAGTATGAGATGGCGCCGTTCAATCTGTACGGGAATATCCTGCTGTTTATTCCGGTGGGGCTGATCTGGCCGTTCTGCTTCAGCCGCATCAATACCTGGTGGAAAGCAGTGCTGGCAGGAGCAGTGTTCTCACTGGTGATTGAAATCCTGCAGCTGCCGTTCTTTGACCGCGGTACGGATATTGACGATCTCATCACCAATACGTTCGGATGTATGATCGGTGCCGGTGTCTGGTTTCTGGCCAAGGCATATATCCAAAGACACGGCCATACGGCGGTGATGTCCAAAAACAGCGGGAAAGTTTGAGGGGTAACAGTATGTCATTTGAAAAAGCAGTAAAGGCACTGACGGAAAAAGGATTCGCAGAGCGGGTGATTGTGCCGGAGCACAGCAGTGCAACCGTAGCGGAAGCTGCTGAGGCGCTGGGATGCGAACCGGGCATGATTGCCAAAACACTTTCCTTTATACAGGATGAGAAACCTGTGCTGATCCTCACGGAGGGAACAGCCAGAATCGATAACAAAAAATACCGGACCCGCTTTCACTGCAAGGCCCGGATGATCGGTGCTGATATGGTTGAGAACCTGGTCGGACATGCGCCCGGCGGGGTATGTCCGTTCGGCATCAATGACGGTGTAAAGGTTTATCTGGATGAGAGCCTGAAGATACATGATACGGTATATCCGGCTGCCGGAACCGATCACAGTGCTGTCAGGCTGAGCATTGCGGAGCTGGAACAGTGCTGTCCAGGTGCTGAATGGGTGGACGTCTGTCAGTAGAAGAATGACGAGAGAACCCTGGCACGGAAATAACGCTTCCATGCGGTATACAGGGCGACATCCTCCGGGTCCGGTTCCGTTTCGTTCATCAGTGCTTCATACACCCGTTTCCCTGCCTCTGTGCCTTCGGGCACGGGCGGTGCGGAGAGGGGTGTTTTTATTATGCCGGTCAGTACTGCTCTGCACTTGATCAGCGGGGGATTGCCTTCCGCATCATATATTTCAAGATCGTCGCCGCTGAGGGAGAGCCTGGTGAAATCCGCACTTAAACCGGGCGGCAGGAGAATCTCATGTTCTTCCGTCTTCAGGTAGTCCTCGTCCAGTACTTCCGCATAGGGAAGGCACGGAATCCCGGGCGGGATGATGAATTCCATCAGGGCTATGCCGCTGCGGTCTCCGTATTCCCTCAGAAAACCGCCGGCAGAAGTGGAAGTAAAGGACAGAATGGCCGATGCTTTCTCCATTTCAAGATAATCGGCATACCGCTCCACTCTGTATGTTTTTCTTTCCTGATGCAGGTCGGCTGCCCGGCATGCATTCAGAAGACTGCGGCAGATCTGATACAGCCGTTCGGGATCATCCAGCAAAGCAGGATTCAGCATTTTTCCTTCTGCTGCTCTGCGCCGCTCCGTACCGATTCCCTCGTAGAACAGGGAATTCAGTGTGACATAGGCTTTCGGATCACCCCAGAAGGAATCATCACCGTCTACATCACCCTCATAATAGCGGGCAGCCTGCAGCTGATCATCGGGAAGCTTCATACTGTGCACCTCCGTCTTCATTGTACCACGTCAAAAAAAGAGGCTGTAACAGTTAAGGAATGGTGAAACATTCTGAGGCTGGAAAACAGCCTCTTTTTAGATTCATTCAAAGCGAACATCCAAATGAAGCCAGCCAGAGTGAAAAGATTTCATTTCAATGGCGATATTCAAGA
>JAFUCL010000044.1 GCA_017459725.1 Solobacterium sp.
AGCATCTGATTCCAGATGAAACGGGCACAGCCGAAGGTCTTCTGAAGAAGGATCTCCTGTGCCGCATTTGGATATGCGCGGTAACGGTATGCGATATTACGTTTCATTGTTCACCTTGTGCTTACTGTGATATTCCAACATTGACTTATCTATATTATTGCAATTTTGAGTGGCAAAAATTGTTCTACCAAAGAAATTCCGAATTCATCCCCGTCTTTACTCTTCGTAAGAAGACGGGGACTTCTTCGGATTTACGTTAAAAGACGTAAAAAAAACCGGGATATCTCCCGGTCATATCAATCCTTCGCAGCCGGATCGTAGTATATAAACTTCAGGACAAAATCTTCGTACATCAGCTCAAAGCCGTCGTCAACAATCGTGTATTCGTATTGATTGTCATTGAAATACATATATTTGTCATCATACGTAAGCCCGCTCGCAGCACCGTTCAGTTCAATCATACCTGTGCCGTCAGCGTTTATCACGATTTCTGAAGAGATACCGGCTTTCTGAAAAACCTCATCCTCATATGCTTTGCCCTGATAATCAAATGCATACATCCGGTAATGCCAGACATTTTCATTGCCGCTGTAACCGTATGATTCCGTCAGCTCCGGCACCTGCTTCGCACTCTTCTCAAACACGACATCCGTACCTTCAATATTTGTACGCATACTGTTTCCGTCCAGCGTATAGGCGAGGTCACTGGCCGCATGAATCACACCCGGTTCCCAGGTGAAATCCCCTGCAGTTCCAGCAAAATACAGATATCCGCTGCCGTCTTCATTCAGAACAAGATAGAAGTAGTTCTCACTCTCCTCAATGGGAAACGTCTGATTGCCATATCCTGTCATCACCCAGTATCCGGCTTCCAGCGGTGGCAGAACACCATCCCAGGCTTCAAAGCGCATATTGGCATTCCTGTCTCCGATCTGCAGGATTTCTTTATCCATCACACAGCGCTGCCGTTCCCCGTTCTGTTCGATATAGCCTTTCTTCCAGGTGACATCATTATCTATGTCATCCAGGCGCAATACACCGCTGCCATCCTCTTTCATCACCAGATATCCGCTTCTGCCGTTTTCCTCCAGTGCCGCCGCATCCATGACGCTCCCACCCTCTTTCAGTGAGATCAGCTTCCACGAACCGGTCGGACATACTCTTTTTGCACATCCGCAAAGCATCAGCAAAACAGCAAATATAATCGGGAGAATACGAAATTTCTTCATGTTCTTGCCTCCTGGTTTTCTGAATTGTATATGTGAGAATCCTGTGATCACAGATAAATCGTATCATACAAAGCAAATAATAAACCTCCCCGAAGGGAGGTCTCTTATACAGCAGCACTGAGCTGTGCAATGGACAGATCAAGTCTTCTGAGTGTTTCTTCTTTACCGAGAATTGCCGCAATCTCAATAGCGCCGCCCGGTGTGAACTGTTTGCCGGATACAGCCAGACGCAGCGGGAAGAGCACCTGTCCGTTCTTCATCTGCAGCTTTTCCGGAAGCTCCATCAGACGGTCATGGAGATTGGTCTCAGACCAGTCATCCACATGTTCCAGAAGCTCACGGGCTGCCTGCAGGGACTTCAGGGAGACAGCTTCATCTGTCTTCATCTTCTTGTTCTTGTAGAGCTCGTTGTCATATGCCGGGAAGGTATCGAAGAAGTCTACCATCTCCGGGATTTCATTCAGAACGGAAGCACGCGGCTGCAGGATCTTTGCGATTGCCTTGCGGTCGAAGTCTCCGTGCACGGTCTGGTCAACATACGGACGGATCAGAGCTTCATAGCTGTCGAGATCCATGTTTCTGAGCCACTGTGCATTGATGGACTTCAGCTTGACGGGGTCAAAGATGGCACCGTCCTTACCGATGTGCTTGACGTTGAATGCCTGTACAAGCTCTTCCAGTGTATAGATTTCCTGTTCTGTTTCAGGAGACCAGCCGAGCATGGCAATATAGTTCAGGATTGCTTCAGGCAGATATCCCTTGTCCACAAGATCCTGGAAGGATGCATCACCGTTGCGCTTGGACAGCTTATTGCGTTCATCCTTCATGACCGGCGGGCAGTGAATGTAACGGGGAATCTCCCACTCAAATGCTTCGTAGATCAGGTTGTACTTCGGTGTGGAGCTGAGATACTCCATACCTCTTACAACATCCGTAATGCCCATCAGATGGTCATCGATGACATTCGCAAAGTTATAGGTCGGGAAACCGTCACTCTTGATCAGAATGGATTCATCCAGTGTATCGTTGGAAACGGTAACTCTTCCGAATACTTCATCATCGAAGGATGTAGTACCGGATGTAGGAATCGTCTGTCTGATGACAAATGACTCACCGGCCGCAATTCTTGCTTCAGCCTCTTCAATCGTCAGAGACTTGCACGGATCATCATACTTGAAGGATTCATGTCTTGCTTCCTGGATTTCCTTCTGTGCTGCAATCATCTCGGAATCGCAGAAGCAGTAGTGTGCACCGCCGCGGCGGATCAGTTCCTTGGCATACTTCATATAAATGCCGGAACGGACACGTTCACTCTGAACGTACGGACCTACAGGTCCGCCGATATCCGGTCCCTCATCATGCTGAAGCCTGCACTGCTTCAGTGTTTCATAAATAATGTCAGTTGCACCTTCAACAAGTCTGCCCTGATCGGTATCTTCAATTCTCAGAAGGAACTTTCCGTTCGGGTCTTTCTTGGCAACAAGATATGCCCAGAGCGCTGTTCTGAGATTGCCGATATGCATATAGCCGGTCGGGCTCGGTGCAAAGCGTGTACGTATTTCGCTCATATGTAACTCCCTTTCCTGTCTATAATACTCTAAACAAATGCCGCATTCAATTAAGCCGGTGATAATTAAAGAAATTAAACTTGCCAGAATTCAAAACATGTGTATAATAAATATTGCTGTTGGGATATAGCCAAGCGGTAAGGCAACTGGCTCTGAACCAGTCATTTCGGGAGTTCGAATCTCTCTATCCCAGCCATTTGAATTAAAACGGATCATTACGATCCGTTTTTTCATTGTTTACCCCGCATCTTGGCCGCAAACTTCAGCATCTCCGGATACACTTTGTCGAAGGCTGTATACATCAGCGGATCAAGCACAATGTTGAACTCACCGATATACTCTTCCACATTCATGATCCAGTTGCTCTTGAAGAGCGTTAAGCCGTCATCCAGAGTCCCCTCAATGCCGCCGAATGAGCACTTCGGGATACCGAGCTCCACGCATCTGTCCAGACACAGCTTATACAGAAGATAACTGCTGTACATGCGCAGATAATCCGGATTGTTGCCCATATAGAAGAGCTCCATCAGATTCTCATTCCAGCAGGCAAGAATACCGCAGGTAATGACCTCATCCCTGCCCTCTCTCTTATAATCCTCTTCGAGAAGTCCGAGTTCCTTACGGTCACGGGCCAGGTTCTGTTCGAGCTCGGCCTTTTTCTTTTTGGAGACATTGCCGGCCAGTTCTTCCTCTGCACTTCTGACCGCTTCCTGCAGCTTTCCGATCTGTTCCGGGAAGTTGAGTTTGGTGACCATGCAGATGCCGCGCTCACCGTATGCTTCCAGCATTGTTTTGAAGTACTGCTCATCACGCAGAGCAATCTGTTTGCGCACTTCCGTGTAATGCATTGCCTCGGCAAAGTCATGGACATATTCAGGGCCTTCATATACCTTGATTCCCTTATGAAGAGCAGAACGTATGCATTTCATCGTCTTGTGTTCGAGATGCTTCTCAAAATCAGGCACAATGTCCATTTCCGCATTGTAGCGCGGCTGGGTGCTCTCTTCGATCCGAATAGTGTATCCTTTGTGTTTTGCGCCGATGCTCTGCAGCAGGCTGATGACATCCTCATTCTGCCGTTCATGTTCTTCATCACGCTCACGGTAGCTGTAGCGTCTTGACAGCACGGCCGGATCAAACCTGATGGCAATGGCATGTCTCTGCTTGGCCAGTTTACGCAGACCTTCAAACATGCAGGTTACGAGTTCTTTGTTGCCGTAGTCCATGACCGGACCGCGCGGTATGTAGAAAAGTGTTTTGCCGAGCGGCATTCTGCGCACCAGCACAAGTGCCGAGGCACATACTTCACCGTTGTCTGTTACACCGCACCGCAGAAAACCCCAGTTGCTCTTGACCTTCTCCCAGGGTGAGCACTGAAACAGACTGTTCTGTTCGGAACGGATGACGAAGGAATCAAGCGCGGATGCACTGATATCCGTAGTAAATGTAAAAGCCATACTTATCTCCGGTTCTTAAATAAAAGGCATCAGTTAAGATGCCTGTGATTTCAATGGTGACGCGTACGGGATTCGAACCCGTGAATGCTGCCTTGAGAGGGCAGTGTGTTAAGCCGCTTCACCAACGCGCCATTGATGGGACTTATTCAGTCCCGTTAAATCTGTTTTAAGCGTTCAGAGCTTTCTTTGCTGTTTCAGCAAGATCCTTGAAGCCCTGCTCATCATGAATTGCAATTTCACTGAGCATCTTGCGGTTGATGTTGACACCGGCAAGCTTCAGACCATGCATCATTCTGGAATAGCTCAGGTCGTTCAGTCTTGCTGCCGCATTGATACGTGCAATCCAGAGCTTGCGCATTTCACGCTTGGTCTGCTTTCTTCCGATATAGGAATATCTGAGGGAATGCATGACCTGCTCATTGGCAGTTCTGTACAGAAGATGTTTGCTGCCGAAGTAACCCTTGGCTGCCTTAAGTACTTTCTTACGGCGATTTCTCGTCGGTGTAGATCCTTTAACTCTCATTTTCTTTCGCCTCCTCGATTAACCCTGCAGAAGCTGCTTAACGCGCTTCACATCACTCTGATCGATAGTTGTAGGCTTAGAAAGGTGTTTCTTCTGCTTGTGTGTCTTGTTTGCTGCAAAATGAGAAATATAGTTGTGCTTTCTCATGAGCTTGCCGGATCCGGAAACCTTGCTTCTCTTAGCAAAGGTCTTCTTAGTCTTCATCCGGATCTTCTTAGGTTTCCTGGCTTTTGCCTTCATGTTTCTGTCCTCCTCGTAATGCTTACTTCTTTTTCGGAGACAGTACGACAGACATCGTATTGCCCTCCATGCTCGGCTGTTTCTCAACCTGAGCAACATCGGAGATAGCCTCCATAAACTCTTTCATGACCTGCTCACCGACTTCTTTGCGGGTAATCATACGGCCACGGAAACGCATGTCAACTTTAACCTTCTGTCCGCTTTCGAACCATTTACGTGCCTGCTTGACCTTTGTATCAAAGTCATGCTGGTCAATAACCGGTGAAAGCCGCAACGGTTTGATTTCTGTCACGTGCTGCTTTTTCTTAGCTTCACGTGCTTTCTTCTGTTCTGAGAAATGAAATTTACCGTAATCCAGTATTTTGCATACCGGCGGTTTTGCATTGGGCGCAACACAATAGAGATCGAGTTCCATCTCTTCGGCCTTTGCCAATGCTTCGCGACGCATCATTGTTCCAAGCTGCTCACCGTTCGGTCCGATTACGAGGACTTCCGGAAAATGAATATTACCATTTACAAGCTCTTCAGGAACATTACGTTTCGGCTTAATGTATTGCAAGCATACCTCCCTGTAAACAAACGAAAGCAGGTACAGAAGCCGCACCTGCCGTATCAATCATCTGATCTACCAGCATTGACCCACGTCCGAAGGACATCGGGTGAGAAGCGGCGCTTCTGCTTTCTGTTTTCATGTTACGCAATAGATAATACAGGACAGAACAACAGTTGTCAATCAGTTTTTACACATCAAAGCCAACGACATTTACTGCAATATCATGAGGCTTGATACCCGTCATAAACAGTATATTCTCGTAGATCTTATTCTGCACCAGTTCGCATGTCGCATTCACATTGGCGCCGTATACGACCTTGATATTTGCTTCAATATCCAATACGTTGTTTGCTGTTTTGATCGTAATCGGTTTTGAGAATGCGGCCAGCGGAAGCGCAGCAGCGTTTTCAATCTCCTTGATGGAGATTTCAACGATTGATTCAAGTACAGTTTTATTGATTGCGATCCGTCCGTTCTCGGTACGGTCACTGAGTACTACATAATCCTGTGCCATATTGTCACCTCACCTGCTTATTATAACAGTTTTCACTGAAACTGTCTGTGAATGTCCCGGAGAAGCGCAATTTCAAGATCCGGCAGACGTTTCTGTATATTTGCATACTGCGGATAATCCTTCTCTGCTCTTTCCACGGTTGTCCGGAAAACATTCATGACTTTGAGCAGAACATCTTCGTATATGAAATCGATCTTCTTTTCACGGATCAGACCTTCGGCCAGCACCCGCTTGTAGAAGTCACGCACTTCCGCAGCTTCGGCAATGCTGTAGCTCTTGAAGCGCTCCCGGTACCATCCCGGCTGAATCAGCAGCTTTTCAATGACTTCCACGAAATCGGCAAAGTCCTCATTCAGGGAGCCCTGCTGGATCGCCAGCAGCATCACGAAGAACACATGCCATTCAAAGTCCGTATTGATCACGGACAGACAGTAATCCCCGACGATCTGGCAGAAGTTGTCTACACCGATATACGGCTTTTCCAGCACCAGTTCGGAGCGGAAATCAAAGTCAGTCTGTGAGAGCAGATTCAGGTGCTCCAGATAATCGACCATCTTGATCTTGTTGTCTTCACCGTTGAGGAAATGCGTGATGTACACGTACTGGGCCAGGATGGATGAAGCTTTCTTGAAGTCCATGGAGAAGCCGATGGATTCCTTCATCTTCCTGTTCACAAGCTCATTGATCGAGGAAGCGGTCATCAGTTTGAAGCCGCGGTCATCAATGCCGATGCGTGATGAACGTGATTCATTGGAGATTTCGTTGTAGATGATTTCCAACTGGCGGTCGACAACGTCCAGGTTATCGCGCACAGCCCCGAGCATGCTCTTCATGAAGCGGTCATAGGCAACAAAGTCAGGATTCTTATATACGACCTCATGTTCGATCTCGCTCCAGAATCTGTGTACCAGAGCCTTGATCTGCAGTTCATAATTGACCCGGCGTTCTTCATACATGTAGTATCCGTCAATGCGGTAGATCGTGAACCCGTTGCGCTGCAGCTGCGGCTGCACCATATGCAGGTTCAGGTAATTGTTCGGGTCGGAGTGGCTCCGGCTGTAACCGCTCTGGGTAATGTCATAGTAGCGGAACAGCTTCTGATACAATTCGGTTTCATTGCGGATGAAGCGGCATTCGATCGTGATTCCGATGATGTCATGAAGATGGTCGATTGCTTCTTCCCCGCTGTCAAAGTTCAGGTAGAACTTATTCCGCAGCAGTTTCTCCTGTACACTTTCACGTGATTTGATTCTGGTATGAATGCCGACGATTGAATTCTGTGCATCTTCTGCAAGCGTACTGTATGTTTCCTTCAGAATCTTTTCAACAGCGCTGAAAATGGTTCTGCGGTTGTCGTAGACCTTCACGGCACTATTCACAAATTCAAACAGTTTGAGTTCCATATATCCTCCGCTCAGCGGTTCCGGTATCCTTTGGGGTATCGGTTTTTGATCATTGTTCCGTCGCTTCTGCCGCCCCCGAGCACATGTCCTTTCCAGCAGACACCAACGTATCCTTTATCCGTCTGCACGGATATTGTTTCCCCGTGCAGGTAACGCATTGTATCTTCATCATTCAGTTCAATCTGTCTTCTGGCCGGATGATTGTTTGCCGCAAAGGCCGCATAGGAAGGTTCAAAACGCTTCCCGTTCCATTCCCCGAGATGCACCTGATGGCGTATGAGACGGCATCTGCCTGCCTGCACAAAAGGAGCACTTCCGCCATAGAACTGATTCTTGTAAAAGTAGTAATACGGATAGTCATCCGCAAAGATATCACAGTATGCCTTCAGCACTTCACCCGGTATAGCAGCTGAATGCAGCAGTCCCGGATATACCGCAGGCACATCACCGTCTTTGCGCATACGGCAGATGAAATGTCCTTCGCCACCGTCCATGGGATAAATACGTCTGGCCAGTGAAGTGCCGCTGCCGTATTCAAAGGCAGCCCTGCCGAAATCAACCCCGCAGGATTCTGTATGCATATCGGGATACTCCGTAAGAAACCAGGCAATATTCTCTTCGTTTTCCTGCGTATTCAGTGTGCATGTACTGTACACGAGTGTTCCGCCCGGCCGCAGACAGCGGTAGGCAGCTGCCAGAACGGTCTTCTGCACCGCTGCACAGTGCGCTACCAGTTCCGGTGTCCACTGCGCTGAAGCAGCTTCTTCCTTGCGCATCATGCCTTCTCCGGAGCAAGGCGCATCACAGAGCACCTGATCAAAGAAACCTTCAAACGCATCAGCGACATCTTCAGGCTTCGCACTGATCACCATGCAGTTGGTGATACCGTGTCTTTCCACATTCTCCTTGAGAACAGAAGCACGCTGGGCATTGATTTCATTGGCAACCAGAAAACCCTGGCTCTGCATGTATTCGGCAATCTGGGTTGTTTTGGATCCCGGCGCCGCACAGAGATCGAGTATATTCATACCGGGACCAGGCTGCAGTACGGTTACGGCAGCGGAAGCACTCGGTTCCTGCATATATGCAAGACCTGCATGCCAGGCCGGTGTTCTTCCCGGTGCGTTATCTTCCAGATAGTAGTATCCGTTATAAGCAAACGGAGTAGCCTGTTTCTTCCAGGAGGTATGCTCAAAAAACACTTCTGGTGTGCATTTCAGTGTATTGATCCGGAAGCCTCTGATCTCATCCCGCTCCAGCAGAGCAAGATATGCCTCATATTCGTCTCCCAGAAGCTCCTTCATCTGCTTGAGAAACAATTCGTTCATAAAAGTTTATTTAAGCAGCTCACGGACGGTTCTGACATCGCGTTCCAGCTGCATCTTCAGATTATCCGCCACCTTGAAAGCAATCTCTTCACGGATGTATTTCATAAACTGCACCCGCAGACGGTAACCGTAGATATCACCGTCAAAATCGAGCAGATGCACTTCAAGTGACAGTCTGCTTGTATAGTTGAAAGTCGGATTATGGCCGAGGTTGATCATAGCCTTGTAACGCACACCGTCACAGATGGCATATCCTGCATAGACACCCGGCAGCGGAAGTATATAATCATCGGTTACGGCAACGTTTGCGGTCGGAAAACCGATCGTTCTTCCCTTTGCCCTGCCGTGTTTCACAAAGCCGACAATTTCAAAGGGATACCCGAGCAGTCTGTCTGCTTCCTCCACTTCACCGTCATTGATCAGTTTGATGATTCTGGTGGAGGAGATTCTGCCCTTTTCATCCATTACGGGCGGTACAACAGCCACTTCAACACTCAGCAGTTCCTTCAGCATATCCGCATCCCCGCTTCCGCGCACACCGAACCGGAAATCATATCCGCAGACAAGTGCACGGATGTTGCAGCGGCCGAGAATCTTATTCGTAAAGTCAGCCGGTGACAGTGATGCCATCTCCTGTGTGAAACGGATGATAAAGATATTCCGAATACCGAACTGCACAGCCAGATTGATGCGCTGGTTCAGCGGTGTAATATGATATGCCTTATTCCCGCTGAGAGCTTCTTTGGGATCAGGATCAAATGTAATCATGGCGCTTTCACAGCCGTACTTTTCCGCCAGTTCGTTTGTCTTCTCAATCAGCTTCTGATGACCGCGGTGAATGCCGTCAAAATATCCGATGCAGACAACTGTCGGAATCGGAAACATATGCTCTTTTTCAAGATCAAGCCATTCAATCCGCATATCAGAAAAGACCTCTCAGACAGTGATACAGACCGTCTTCCTGCAGACCGTAGGCTGCCAGTATTTCACCCTCGTGCGTGAAAATCACCTGTTCCCCGCAGTCAGGCATCTTGATTGCTCTGCCGGTATATATAAGATCCGTACGGTCCGTTTCAACCAGCGGATACTTCGGATCAAGAATCATCTTCGGATCACCTTCAGGAATATATCCCTCCGCCAGCTGCTCAAGCGTACATGCCTGATCAAGCGTTACATTGCCGATACCGGTGCGCACCAGTGCCGTCATACATGCCAGCTCTCCCAGGGAAGATGCATAATCACAGATCAGTGTACGGATATATGTTCCTCCGGAAACCACCGCATGCATATGATAGCTGTTTTCTCCGGTCTGCTTAACGGAAAGCTCTTCAACGGTGATCTTTCTTTCCTTGCGCTCAACCGTTACGCCTTTTCTGGCCAGTTCATACAGCTTGCGTCCGTTCTGCTTCACGGCCGAATACATCGGCGGTATCTGCACCGATTCACCGATCAGCGGCAGACAGGCTGCTTCCAGCTCTTCCGCAGTATGAACACGCGGTTCTCTTTCTTCGGTAACCGTTCCCCAGATATCTTCAGTATCCGTTGCTTTGCCGAAGCAGAAATCAGCTTCATAGGTTTTATGGTCACCGGCACAGTACGGAACAAGCTTTGTATATTTACCAAGCAGTACAACTAAAAGACCCGTAGCGTTCGGATCCAGTGTTCCAGTATGCCCGGCTTTCTTCTCAGAGAATATACGGCGGCATTTCGCAGCTGCCTGAAATGAACTCATCCCGGCCGGTTTGTTGAGAAATACAACAGCGTCCATGTATCCAATAAATTATAAACGATATTGTCCTGTGCGTCCAAGAAACAAACTGTCGCGTATACAAACACCCGTGCAATGTAATGGTATAATGGCGCATATACCGGAGAACACAATGAAACGCATATACATAGAAATCACGAATCTGTGCAACCTCCATTGCCGTTTCTGCCTGCGTCCCGACCGTAAGCAGACAGTCATGACACCGGACCAGTTCCGCACGATCATCACCCAGAGCAAGCCCTATACGGACTATGTCTATCTGCATGTGCAGGGAGAACCCCTTCTGCATCCCCGGTTTGAGGAAATCATGGATATCTGCGATGCATACGGAATGAAGGTACAGCTGGTCACCAACGGCACCATGCCGGAGCGGATACCGGATCCCATCCGGCACCCGTCCCTGCGCAAGGTATCATTTTCGGTTCAGAGCATTGATGACCGTCCCGACGCGGATGCGCATGAGTATATAGCGGATGTCGTAACAGCCTGCAGACGTCTCTCGGAAGCCGGAATTACCGCTGCCGAAATCCGTTTCTGGCAAAAGACACCAGCCCCGGGAAGCGCCAGTGCTGCCTGCCTGCAGTATCTCAAGGATCACTGCACATTCATACCGGACAGCAGACAGCGCAATTTCCGGATCATGGATCATGTATATGTTGATTTTGCGGATGAATTCGAATGGCCGTCCCTTTCGCATCCTCTCATCTCCGAAACCGGAACATGCCATGGCGCCATTGACCAGATTGCCGTGCTCTCGGATGGTACGGCAGTGCCATGCTGCCTGGATGCCGGCGGTGCCGTGAAGCTTGGCAATATCTTTGAAACATCCCTGGAAAGCATTCTGCAGTCTGAGGCATACCGCAGTCTGACGGAAGGATTCCGGCGCAATGAGCTGAGAGAGGAACTTTGCCGGCGCTGCGGCTTCCGTACGCACTTTGACAAAACAGTCAGTAAATAATAATCGTCATACCGTCCTGCAGTGCCTGTGACCTTAGTGTCATATTGAGACTGCATACCGTACCGCTTTCCCGCTCAATCACCACCGTATTCCCGTCAAACATGAGCCTGCCGGTTAACAGCGGCCTGTTCATTTCCGCAAACAGAATCAGATTCGCCTCGAGTGATGCATCTGCTGTAAAGGAACACGCAAACAGTTCCTGCAGTGCCGGTATCATCACAAACAGGCGGATCATTTTATTCTGCTCCGGCAAGAAATATCACTTCCCCTCTCCCATGCGCAAACAGGATTCCTTCTCCGTCTCCGGGATCTTCACCGCGCCAGCGCAGCACCATCTGATTATGTATGCCCGGACCTGTCCAGATCACAGGAACAGACTGTCTCAGATGCGCCGTTTCAAACTCATGGACAAGCATGAATATCATGCGGACATTGCTGCCGTGGAACAGTTCCTTCAGCTCATGTTTTCCCGGCATCCATACCGTATCCGCATGTCTGCACCAGATTTCCTTCAGCGGATACAGCGCATCCGCATCCTCCCCGAGAAAGATCACCGTCTCTTTGCCGTAATACAGCCACGTGAACGATGATGTGCGCAGCCCGATACGAAGCGCTTTATCCGAACGATCCCGGATATGCAGCGGAAACACCGGTTCCGGAATACGGAAATGCGGTGCATCCGTGCATATGCGGACTGATTTCAGCATATCCTCAGCCGTTGAAAAGAACCGGCAGGCAACCGCATCACCCATAACCGTTAAACCGGCAAGATGATCAGAGATTGGTCTGCGCGCGGCTGTCTCCAGAAATGCGCTCATCTCCTGGATACTGCTGTTCTTCAGACAGATCCGCATACCCGCTGCCGCCAGCATGCGGTACGGAAGTGCCGATACAAATGAACAGAATACTATTGTTTCGCACGCATAAATCCCGCTGCTTTCCATGATCTCGCGCATATCCTTTGCAAAGCCCGGATTATCCTGTGCAAATGCAGCATAATCATCCACGATCAGACATACTCTGCCTGCGCTGTCGGGTGTCCTTGCCCGTATGTGTTTCAGGGCAAATATACGCCGGTGTATTTCATGGGAACGTATGATACCGCTGATCCGGCTGTCATCTGATACAGCAGGCTTATACCCGATACCGTCCAGAAGAATGATTTCATCCTGTGCTTCCATATCCTTCAAAAGCGCATACATAAGTGTATTCAGGATACTGATCTTTTCTTCACGGTCGGGTGAAAGAAATACAGCCGAGCCCTGCAGGTTATGCGGCAGGCAGACACCCGTAATTCTCCCGTTTCGGAAATCATCCGCTCTGCCGATCGTGTACGGCGGATCGGTGCCGCTTCTGAGGGCAGTACGCAGCGGTGCGGTCCAGATTTCAGGATAGGCACTGTTCTCCTCCCCGGCTGTCTGCAGTATTTCATGTATGGTTTCCTCAAGCTCGCTAACCGCATGTGCCTGTACGGCTGTGCGCTCTTTAAGCAGTTTGTACTCTTCGTCATATTGTCTGACGGTAATGCTGTGCCTGCCGGCCGCTGCGCCTGCATATCCGCACATACCGTGTTCAAGCTGATCATCATGCAGAAGCCAGAAAGCCCCCGGACGCCGCAGAGAAGCCGCTGCCGGACTGTGGATCATCTCCATGGAATCCTGTCTCTCCTGCACCTTCAGACATACCTTGAAGCGTGCGTTTGACCAGATCTGATCATCCACAATCCCGCTGGGTTTCTGGGTAGCAAGAATCAGATGAATCCCCAGGGATCTGCCGATGCGTGACAGGGATATCAGTTCCTTCATAAACTCGGGATATTCACGTTTCAGCTCAGCAAACTCATCCACCACAATGACCAGCTCGCAAAGATACGGAAGACCACATCCTTTACGCCACTGTTCCTGATAGACACCAAGTGAGGCAACCGGGCAATGAACAGTCTCACTCATTTTGCGGAACAGGATTTCCCTTTCACTGCAAACCCTGCGTATGGCAATCAGGGCACGCTCTGCCTCCGCCGGTTCCAGATTGGACAGAACACCGCGCAGATGCGGCAGACGGTAACGGCTGTTGCTGAACTGCTGCACAGCTCCTCCGCCCTTGAAATCAATCAGCACGATGCCGACTTCTGCAGGAGAGAATGATACGGCAAGCGACAGCAGCAGTGTTGTCAGGAATACACTCTTTCCGGATCCTGTTGCACCTGCGATAAGACCGTGCGGACCAAGACCTCTCTCGGAAAGATCCATCATGATTGCACTGCCGTCATCCCTTAAACCGACCGGAACAGCCATTCCGTCCTTTACCCGTCTTTGCCATCTGTACGCTATATTCAGACCGGCCGCGCTTTCCGCATGATACAGGCGCAGAAAAGACACATCTTCTTCCGTATCTGAGACAGCCGGTGCCAGGGCGTACAGCTTTGATGCATATGAACAAAGATCAATGCATTCCATCGTATCCGGCACAAACTCCGTACGTTTGCCGTCTTTAATCAAAAAAGCAGTACCTGCATGTGTATGAATGCGTACAGGACATGATGCAGCAGGATTGTCACCATGTCCCTGCAGAAGGAATCCCTCACCATTTTCTTCACGTTGTGCGGACAGATTTAGCTGCTGTGAATCAAGACAGACCGCATGCGGCAGGATACGGACCCAGAAACCATCCGGTCCCGGCAGTTTCGCAGTGATCCGCAGTACGTTCGGCGGATAGTAGAGAGATGCCTGAAACAGAATCCACGCCAGCATATCCTGCGCATATTCTCCCGTGATCCGAAGACGCAGTCCCGGGACAAGTTTCAGAAGCAGCGGCATATCCGTGCTTCCGTTGGCACCGGCTTCATACTCGTCGATCATGTACCGGATTTCATCATTCCTGGACAGTCTGAAATTCCGTTTGAAGATGACCGGATACTGTCTGCTGCTGCAGCCCAGGCGCACGTTCAATTCCCCGCCCCGCCAGAGAAATGACGGGGACACGGGATCTTCACGCATCAGAGAACTGCCCGGATACATACGCATAAGTTCATCTCTGTACTGACTGCGTGCATGTTCCGCCTGCTGTGATAACTCCTGCAGATACAGCCGGTATTCCCGATTACGTTTCAGCAGTTGTTTTGTTTCTTTCCGTTTCTCCGCAAACCTCTGCAGCGGCATCCACGTTAAAGTGCTTACCAACATTACTCCGGGCAGGATAATCATGATCATGCTCTGGGATGCCGGCCTGCCCTGCAGGATACCGTTATACATCACAAAGAAACCGCTCATAAGCGATGCGGAAGACATCATGAGTGCCGGTCCCATGCTGAAGACAAGTGCACTTCTCTCCCTGCGTCCGGCTTCCTCAGGTTCTTCCAGCTCTGCTTCAAAGCGGTTTTCACATGTCATCACGGGTGTTTCCGCAAAGATCATACGGTGCGGCAGTTCCGGTATGCGTGCACCGGAGGCATGTCTGAATGCCGGCAGATGCACATGTATATTCGGGCACCGGCAGACTCTTATAAAATCCGGTCCTATGGTCATGCGCAGATTCAGTATCTGCACCAATGAGCCCGTCGTAAGCGTGCATTCCTTTACCTGGATACCATTGCAGAAGAGCACTGCCTGCGCACCCATATCTGTCATTCTGTCATTGCGTATGACGATCTGTCCGGGATTGATCCGGGCATCCGTTACCTGTATATCATCCTGTTCAGAAGAACCGATGGTGATCTCTTCCGCACGCATAAAGGAAACATATCTGTCGATTCCTTCCGCCTGTGTGCATACGCAGACTGCACATTCACCCGGCATTGTACTGCTGAGAATCTTTGCATATGAGCCGTCTTTGACGGTTATGCGTTCTTCACATTTCAGCGTATGCGAAAGCCGTACAGAATACCCGCCGGCTGTCCGGTAAAACACCGCCGTACCGTCCAGGATCTGCATACTGTGACGTGCTCCGCTCAGCAGACATTCATGCAGTGTACCGTTTTCCGATGCCGTAATCAGGATCATCAGCCATGCACACAGGCAGAGCATTTCACGCTGTATCTGCCGTCTTTCGTACTGACCGTAATCACAGCGCTTCCTTCAGCTATGGCGGTGATTCTGCCGCCGCTGTCCACGGAGGCTGACTCCGGATGATTACTGGTATATACAAGATCTGCTTTGCTGTATCCTTCCGGAATCCCGGTGATCCGCAGCGATGCACTTTCACCTGCCGAAAGATTCACGGCATACTGGGCAATCGTCAAAGCATCCGCCTTTACGGTATCTTCGGAGCTTTCCCTGTATTCACGCTCACCCCTTGTACATGCCGCAACTTTCTGACCGTTCTCCATATGAATCCTTCCGCCCGGCAGCAATGGAAAATCCCCTTCCTGCAAAAGCGGTATTTCCGCAGAATAACCAAACCGGCCGGCCAGGGTTCCCGGTGAATTGAAGGAAACCGTCAGAAGCCAGTACGCATCCGCATCCGCGCATACCAGTACATTGCCGTTGCCTTCGGCCGCATCCATCAGGAAATCCGCCGGCACATCCGTTTTCACAGTTGAGTGCTTTCCATGATCGTCATACAGATGCAGAACGGAAGACACCTTTGCTTCCGCACCGCCGTCCAGCGTCACATCGGCGAGCTGCACCGAAACAGCACTCATGCCAAAGGTTATATCCGCCAATGCATGCAGGGAAGCATTCATCATGATGGTTCCGTCCGGTTTGATATCCCTGATCATCCGGCAGGCACCGTTTCGTATTTCAATACCGACCGTACCGTTCTGCATAAGAGCCGCTTCTGCTCGTCCTTCTGCGCCAAGCCGCACTCCCAGACGCATATCCACAGTCACGGCAGGAATCTGGGGAACCGGCACATGCAACGTACAGAGAGGAAGAACGGTATCCACGGCTTCGTTTTCCGCTTTGAAAAGAGCTGCAGCAGCCTGCAGGAAACTGCCTGCCTGCAGTGCCGAAAAGTCTGCTCTCTTTGCTGCACCTTTGGTAGCTGATACAGCTGCTTTCTCTGATGCACTGAAGTCTGCACGGAAGTATCCGTATTCAATCTTTCCGCCCCGTATCTTCCACTTATAGCTCGGGGTAACGTGACTGACAGAAAACTGGGCACTGAAATCCGCTCCCTGCCGCAGCTGTTTTGAGATATCCGCTGACACACTGCCTCCCGCAGCCCGCAGCGCTACATGAAATCCCGATACATCAAAGGCTTTCGTATAGGCCTGCAGTGCCGCAAGCTTAAGGGGTCTCTCCAGTACGGAACCGGTTGAACCTGTATAGGATTCGGCATCTGAGAAATCCATATCAAAGGACCCCTGCACATCCAGCTCCTCAAGTATCTCTCCGTCCGGTTCACGCAGATATACAACGCCTTCCTCCGTCCTGTCCGCAATATAGGTATATGAATTGTTCCGGTATCTGAATGTGATCAGTTCTCCGGGGTTTATTGTTTCTTCACTTTCCAGGCACAGTGTTTCCGGATCAAAGCGGTCTGCTTCGATCTCTCTGATCTGCAGATCATCCTTCAGTACAATTACTGCTTCACTGTTCTCAAAGTTCCGGTGATTCGTTTCATACAGAACCTTCTGCAGCATCCCTTCTGCTTCCTGTGCACTGATGATTTCCTTCGGATATACTCTTCCCCGTCTGTCAGGTTTGATCAGACCCCAGGCACAGGCCGCAGCCATATGCTTCGGATAATCCGACTGTCCGAGATCCGTGATCTTTGCATGATGGTCTGAAAGCGGAATGCTGGCAAAGCTGATCAGCGTGCATACTGCCCATTCCCTGGTAAGAGCAGCATCCGGATCAAACGGCATGGATGTATCCAGTATTCCCCACTCGGCTGCCGCCTGCACACTGCTGTAATACGGTGAATCGGGACCGACATTCAGGAAGTATGCATGATCGGCAGTACTGTCCATAATGCCTGCACCATCCCGCAGCATCTCAATCCATTCACCGAGATACAGTGTATCCGCCGGCGGTGCCGGCCGGCATCCTGCAAGAAGCAGAACACCGGTCAGCAGAACGCCAAACAGAGATTTAAGCCTGCATCCCCGACGCATTGTTTTCCAGTGCGGTTTCCAGGGAATCATAGGAGGAAGCAGTTGTATCAAGGAATCTTGCATAGGAATCAATCGTTTCCTTCTGCGTCTCAAAACGCTGGGCAAAAAGATTGAAGCGGGAACGGATTGCTTCTCCGGCTTCGGATATCCAGGAAGCACCTGTGTCATTCATGAATTTCTTCATTTCCGTGAGTTCCTCATACATCTGCGTATTAAACGTACGGATGCGTTCGGCGGCGTCTCTTACCTCCGCCAGGGAAATATTCAGATGATCCATATCCACCCTCCTTTACTGTGCAAGACGCGCTGCCTGTGCGGCAATCGCATCCTGTGTTTCCCTGTATGCTCTGGCGGAACTCCTGAGGAATTCACTGTATTGTGCGCACAGCACCGACATCTGTCTGAAATCACCTTCAAACTTAGCAATCTGTGTGCTGAACGCAATGTTGTCCTTGCCCTGCCAGCCGTTCTTCAGCATATCCACTGTTTCAAACAGTCCGGCAAAGGCGCGCTGGTAGTTCTGATTGGCATCTTCGATGCGTCCGGCACAGTACTCAAGCTGTTCCGGTTCTACCGTAATCTTCCGCATGTGATTACCTCCTTCACCGACTTTATTCGTGCAGGTTCTGCTGTTTCCGCAAAGAAAAAGTGATCAGTCTTCCGACTGATCACCCTCACTGTCCTGACGATGAATTTCCTGAATGATTTCATCAATGTGACGCCCGTTTTCCATTGCCTTATCTATTTCGAAGATCAGCTCCGGAGTACGCCGTATGGATAAACGCTGGCTGAGCTGGGTCCTGATATGACCTTTCGCACGGTTCAGTGCCTTCAGTCCTGCCGCTGCCCGTTCCTGTTTGCCGAGGAACGAACAGTATACCTTCGCATAACTGTGGTCATTGGATACCCGCACATCCGTAATTGTCACGAATCCGACATTGGGATCCTTGACATCAAACTGGATGATATCACTGATATTCTTGCGGATGATCCCTTCAAGCCGCTTCTGTTTTAAGCTGCTCATGCACTCAGATCTCCTGTTTTACTTCCTGTTCCTGATATGCTTCGATCAGATCACCGACTTTGATGTCGTTATAATTCTCGATCGTAACACCGCATTCATATCCCGAAACAACTTCCCTTGCATCATCCTTGAAGCGCTTCAGAGAAGCAAGCTTGCCTGTGTAGATGACAATGCTGTCGCGGATCAGACGTACGCCGCAGTGCGAAACCAGCTTACCGTCGGTGACCATGCAGCCGCCGATCGTACCGATCTTGGAAACCTTATAGATTTCACGTACTTCAGCCTGACCGATGACAACTTCGGCATATACAGGCGCCAGCATACCTTTCATGGCATTTTCCATTTCTTCGGTAGCTTTGTAGATGATGTTGTGGAGACGGATTTCAACACCGGCTTCCTCTGCCTTGCGGCGGATATTCGCATCCGGTCTGACGTTGAAACCGATGATCATAGCCTTGGACGCATCTGCCAGCATAATATCCGACTCGGAAATAGCACCGGCAGTACTGTGAATGACATTGACCTTGACACCCTTGACATCCAGCTTCTCAAGTGAGCTGCGAACTGCTTCCGCAGAACCCTGTACGTCTGCTTTGACAATAACGGGGATTTCCTGGATTTCGCCGGCTTCGATCTCACGGGAGAGATCTTCGAGGCTCATAGCAGATGTCTTGCGGCGCTGCTGCTCGATCTTGCGGCGCATTCTTCTGTCCGCAACCGCTCTGGCTTCTTTTTCATTATCATAGGCACGGAAAATATCACCGGCTTCCGGCACATCGTTCAGACCGATGATCTCAACAGGTGCACTCGGACCGGCCTTTTCCAGTTCATTGCCGTCTTCGTCTGTCATCTTACGGATCTTACCGAAGCAAGTACCTACGACAACAGGCTGTCCCTGACGCAGCGTACCGTTCTGAACGAGCAGTGTAGCGACAGGACCTCTTCCCTTGTCCAGTTTTGCTTCGATTACGGTACCGGTGGCCAGACGGTTCGGGTTTGCCTTCAGTTCGCCCACATCCGCAACGGTGAGGATCGTTTCAAGCAGATCCTGCAGACCAGTTCCCTGTTTCGCGGAAGTTTCAACAAAAATCGTATCGCCGCCCCATTCTTCAGGCATAATACCGAGATCTGCCAGTTCACTCTTGACACGGTCGGGATTGGCTTCCGGCTTGTCCATCTTGTTTACGGCAATGATCATCGGCACTTTCGCTGCCCTGGCATGGTCAATTGCTTCCTTTGTCTGCGGCATGACACCGTCATCGGCTGCGACGACAATGACCGCAATATCCGTTACCTTGGCACCTCTGGCACGCATAGCCGTGAATGCTTCGTGACCAGGTGTATCCAGGAAGCTTACCTTGCGTCCGTTAACGGTGATCTGGTAAGCACCGATGGCCTGCGTGATACCGCCTGCTTCACCGGATGCGACTTTGGTCTTACGGATGGAGTCCAGCAGGGTTGTTTTACCATGGTCAACGTGACCCATGATGGTAACAACCGGAGGACGTTCCACCAGATCTTCCGGTCTGTCGGGTTCTTCATCCTCGAGGCTGTCCTCTTCCCTTTCTTCCACCTTGGTCGGTTCGATGTCAAAGGCAATACATACCGTTTCCACAAGATCATCATCCAGAGCGCTGTTGATGGTGACCATTTTGCCTTCCATAAACAGAACTTTGATAATGTCACTTGCCTGACGGCCGCACTTCTTGGCGAGCTGACCTACGGTAATACCGTCTGTATATACGATTTCATGAATCTCCGGCGCTTTTGCACGCGGAGTGAAATTCTGACGATTGTTGTTATTCGGCTTTCTGCCGCGGTTTGGTTTCTTGTTCCCCGGTCTGGAGTTTCTTTTCTGCATACTTTACCTCACTTTCTTCAGCTGCTGCTTTAAACCTGATAAGACTGCATCCCTTCTTTCATTCATTGCTCTGTTCAGTGCAATGCCTTTTCTATTTCATCCCAGAACTTTTCCGGGATCTTTACTTCAAGAGCTCTCTCAAGCGCTTTGTTCTTTCTGGCTGCCGCCACTGCCGCAGGATCCTTTTTCAGATATGCACCGCGGCCGTTGGCTTTGCCGCTGAGATCAACCGTAAGCTCGCCGGCAGGTGTCCGGACAATGCGGAGCAGTTCCTTCTTAGGGCACTGCTCGCCTGTCGCCACACATCTGCGCATGGGTATCTTCTTAGGCATGCTCAGATTGTATCCTCGTCGTAGTAATCTTCGTAATCGTCGTAGTCGATATCGTACTGGCTCTCTTCTTCTTCAAGCTGCTGACGTTCGATTTCCTCAAGCTCCTCATCGGTATAGACCGGCTTCAGGCTGCTGTTGTCGAGATCCTTGCGCAGCTGAGCTTCCAGTACTTTGTTTCTGACCTTGATATCGTCATCATCACCCTTGCGCTTGCGACGTTTTGCCGGTGTCTGCTGCTTGGGCTTGGAAGTATCCGCAAGTTTCTCGAATGCAGATACATAGTCATGCTTCTGGGCAATTGCTTCAAGATCGGCATGACGGTGTCTCGGTTTGGTTTCAACGGTTTCTTCCGCAGGTGTTTCTGCCGGTGTTTCCGCAGGTTTTTCTGCTTCCGGTTCTTCTGCTGCAGGCTCTTCTGCAAGTTCCTCTGCAGGTTCTTCAGCCGGTGTTTCAGCAGGCTCTTCAGCTGCCGGTTCTTCAGCAGGAACTTCCGGTTCCTCAGCCTCTTCAGGCTTCATGTCGAATTCCGTACGGATCTTGGCCTTCACGGCTTCACGCATCTCTTCCGGAATCAGCTCTTCGGGTTCTTCCTCGGCAGTGCCATTTTCAGCTTTCTGCTGAGCCAGCAGCGCTACGGCAGCCTGACGCTTCTCTTCGGCAGCACGTGCTTCCGCTTCCATGCGTTCGATTTCCCTGCGCTCGATTTCCTTCAGCATCTCAACTCTTCTGATCTCAGCCTTGGCAAGCAGATCATCATAGTCGTATCCGAGCTCTTCCAGTTCAGCTCTGGTCTTGATGTCGATCTTGCGGTTGCACAGCTTAACAGCCAGACGCGCATTCTTTCCCTTGCGGCCGATGGCAAGACTCAGCTGATCATCCGCAACGACAACCAGCAGGCTGCGCTCATCTTCACCGGGCAGAACTGCTTCGACTTCAGCCGGAGCCAGGGCATTCTTGACCAGCTGTGTAATATCATCACTCCACAGGAAAATATCGATCTTCTCACCATGGAGCTCTTCGATGATCTCCTGCACACGGGCGCCGCGCTGACCGATGCATGCACCGATCGGATCGATTTCATCGTTGTGGCTCATGACTGCCATCTTGGTGCGTTCGCCTGCTTCACGGGCAATCGCCTTGATTTCAACGACACCCTGGTAGATTTCGGGAACTTCCTTTTCAAACAGACGTCTGACAAGCATCGGATCGGACCGGGATACAAGCACCTGGGAACCCTTGGTGTCCTTGTTGACCTCGGTAATAACGACTCTGAGCTTGTCGCCTTCATACAGACGCTCACCCGGGATCTGTCCGGATTTGGGCATCATGGCAACCGTACGGCCGAGATTGACAAGTGTGAACTTGTCCTTCACGGACTCAACGATACCGATGACCATTTCATTGAGCTGATCAATGTATTCGCTGTATACAGTGATCTTTTCAGCTTCGCGGATCTTCTGGCGCATGACGTTTCTGGCCAGGGAAGCAGCTGCTCTGCTCATGGTGGTGATTTCCACTTTGCGGCGGATCATATCACCGAGCACTGCATCCGGCTTCAGCTCTCTTGCATCTTCCAGTGAAATCTCGAGTTCATCGTCCTCGACATCCTCCACGACGGTGTAAAGCTGATAGATGTCGATGGTGCCGGCCTTGTCATTGATTTCAGACTCAACGATGATATCTGTCAGTTCGGCATCCTTCTTGTATGCCTTGGCCATTGCTTCCTTCAGGGCATCGATAATAACCGCTTCGGGGATCTTTCTCTCATCCTCGATTGCGTTCAGTGCCTTGATCATATCTTTGTACTTCAGTTCCATTTCGGATTCTCCTTTAAAATTTCACTGCCAGCCGCATGAACTCCACGTCATCGGCAGGGAATGCAACACTTTTTGCAGCGGCTTTGTCACGGTAGCTCATGGTGATGGTCTCACCGTCATAAGCAGTAACCGTACCGGTAATTTCAATCATCTTTGCCGCAGGATGTTTCAGCCTGACATATACGTACGGCTGATCCATTGTACTCAGTTCCTTCAGATCCCTGATTTCACGTTCTGCGCCCGGACTGCAGACTTCAAGCGTATATGCAGCCTCGGATATATCGGAAGAATCAAGAATGTCAGACAGTTTTTCGCTGACTTCCGCACAGGTATCGAGATCCATCGATCCGTCTTCCCGCATAATGGCAACTTCCAGCGTTCTGTCTTTGCCGCTGCCGGTCCATTTCAGCTCATACAGTATGACACCGCATTCCCTGAACACCGGATCAAACAGCTGTTTTAAGTGCTCAATCGTACTCATATGCCTCCATAAATGAAGGAGTGCTTGCGCACTCCTTTTGTACAGCAGTAATATATCAATTTCTTTTGAACCTTGCAAGTACAATACGATCAGTTTTCATCCCTCGATTATTATTGAAAGCTCCCTTTAAGGTCATATTCTCGATGAAGGCTCCCTTTTATACTGTTTCTGAGGAGTAAGTGCTGTCAGAAACTGAAAAGGAGTCGATTATATGTCTGACAGAAACTATCATCATCTCTC
>JAFUCL010000045.1 GCA_017459725.1 Solobacterium sp.
AAAGATAAACTGAGCGTGAAAGAATATGAGGATCCGTTCGGAGAAGACAAAGAAGTGAGGAAACGGAATTCGAACAAGAAGTAAAAGAAGGCCGTTGACGGCCGGCAACAGTTGAAAATGCAAAAGTGGCTTCGACACAGAGCGTGTGGAAAAGCCAGCGTCTTAAGGCGCTGGCTTGTAGTAAAAGGCTTATAGCCTTAGAGCAAACCACCCGTTTCACGGGTGGTTATGATTTATTCCCAGGATGTCAGTGATATCTCTCCGGATGACAGGATCTCTGTGCCTCTCTCTGTAGTAACCACGAGTTCACCGTTGTCATTGATGTCTGCTGCTGTGCCGTGTATCTCTGCACCGTCACGTATAAACGATACCGGACGGCCGATCAGGATCGAGGCAGAGCGGTAGATATCCAGTATCTCCGGATTCTTCAGATCATCCAGATATGACACCAGGTGCTTTGTTATGGAAGCGGCAAGTATGTTGCGGTCAAGATCGGGTCTGTTCAGGGAACCGGCAATATCCTTCAGTTCCTCGGGAAACTCCGATGTGCTGCAGTTTATGCCGATGCCGATGACTATGCCGGCAAGACTGCCGTCACGCCTGCGCGGTGCTTCACACAGGATGCCGCATACCTTCTTCCGGTTCAGATACAGATCATTGACCCATTTGATGCCTGTCTGTATACCCGTGCATTCCAGGATTGCTTTATGTACTGCTGCAGCAGCGGCAATCGTGGTGCGCACCAGGGCTTCCGCTTCGTTGTCCGGCCTGACGGTCAGGGTGTAATACAGACCGCTGTCAGGGGAGAAAAACGAGTGTCCCCGGCGTCCCCGTCCGGCTGTCTGCTTCTCTGCAATTACCAGAAAAGGAGGAGTGCGGCCGTCGGTCAGTGCCTGCTTTGCATATGTATTTGTTGAATCAATTTCCCTGAAAACAGTTACCGGAAGCAGGTTGTCCAGAAGTGTTTCCGTTTTGCGGGAATCCAGTCTGATTATGTCCATGACACTATCCTATCGCAATGAAAGGATGAAAGCCAGCTTTGTAAATCTTACGTAAATTACCGTTTAATTGAGTATTTAATAGAACGAACCATATAACAATAGTAGTAATATATAGACGTTGAGGGGAGGAGCAGTACTGTCCGGTATGGCAGCAGTACAGGCAGCTGTTTTCTTGTACGGTGGATTGCTTCAAAAAACTCAGCTTTCGCGAAAGGAGAATGTTGAAAACATGAGCGAAATGTTGGTAGGCATACTTGGCTTTATTTGCATTATTGCAATCGTGGTTACTCTTTTTAAGAGCATTACACTGCCGAGTATCGCATTCATTCTTTTCCCGGCTATTCTGGGATTGGTTCTTGTCATCGGCGGTTATTACACAATTGGGGATCTGGGATCGCTGATTAAGGCAGGATTCAACAGTACAGGACCTACAGCGGCACTGTTCGTCTTCTCGGTACTGTACTTCGGTATCATGACCGATGCTGGTATGTTTGATGTCATCATCGGCAAACTGATGAAACTGGTAGGTAACAGTGTCATCGGTGTTACTGTTATGACTGCTGTCATTGCTCTGATCGGACATCTGGACGGCGGCGGCGCTTCCACATTCTGTATCGTTGTACCGGCAATGCTTCCGGTTTACAAAAAAATGCATATGCGTCCGACAACCCTGCTCAGAATTGCAGTTCTGGCGATGGGTGTTCTGAATCTGATGCCCTGGGCAGGTCCTACAATGCGTGCGGCTTCCGTACTCGGCATTGAAGCAGGCCAGCTCTGGAACACACTGATTCCGATTCAGATCTTCGGTATTCTGCTGTCCCTTGCACATGCAGTTCTTGCCGGCTGGCAGGAGCAGCAGCGCGGTGCCGGTCTGAACGGCAAACTTGCGCAGGAAGAGGGCGACGTTGATGTTACGGATGCAGCAACAGCTGAAACTGCAAACGAACTGGCACGTCCGAATCTCTTTATCTTCAATATCGTACTGACCATTGCGGTTATCGCACTGCTGATCTGGGACCAGTTCCCCAGCTATGTGCCGTTCATGTGCGGTGTTGTCATTGCTCTTCTGGTTAACTACCCGGGTGCGAAGATGCAGAAGAAGATTATCAATCTGCATGCCGGACCTGCTCTGACCATGTGCTCCACTCTGATGGCTGCGGCTGTCCTGATGGGTATCCTGGTTAAGACTGTATCCCATGGTGATACACAGGTTCTCAGCGTTGTTGCCTGCATGTCTGAGATCATCAAGATGATTCTTCCTTCATTCCTCGGACGTCATCTGCCGCTGGTTATCGGTATTCTGTCCGTTCCTCTGGCTCTGGCATTCGATACAGACAGCTACTTCTACGGTATGCTGCCGGTCATGATCGGTATCGGCGAAGGATTCGGTGTGCCTGCACTGCCTATTGCTGTAGCGATGGTTGTCTGCCGTAACTGTGCGACATTCATTAGCCCGATGGTTCCTGCAACACTGCTCGGTGTCGGTCTTGCCGATGTGGATATCAAAGACCATATCAAAGCAAGTTTCGGCTACGTATGGGTCTTCTCGATCCTTTGCATGATCTTTGCAATCATCATCGGTGTAATGCCGCTCTGATCTGTTAAATGAGAAAGTCCTCTGCACGTGGTGCGGAGGACTTTTTACGTATACGTAATATGAATTTAAAGCCGGGTTCTGAGCAGTTCTTCCACAGCAGTCTGCAGCTCCGGTACACTGTGACGGCGTGATCTGGCGCATTCCTGGGCAGGTTCTCCGCAGATAATGCAGCGGCGGAAAGTGCTGCGTGAAAGCTTGTATCCGTCGGTCCCGATGACATCCATGTCAAACAGTCTGCCAAGCGGGGTGTCTTCCTCGATTGCAGAGGTGATCTGCTTCAGTACCGAGGCATCTGCGTCTGCCGCCAGCAGCAGCTCATCACCGGTGTTTTCGTGTATTTCAAGCATCTGTGCGGTGGATATGCCGCCATCCTGCAGTTTCTGCAGAAGGGTGTCCTTGCCGCTGTCAAATGCCTTTCTGATCTCTTCATTGGTCTTGATCGGACCGGGTATGTTCATGCAGAACGAGATGACCGGCAGGCCGTATGAGTGCAGCAGCTGTTTCTGCAGATGATCCCGGCGTTCCCTGCACATCAGCATCTCATTCAGTTCAACAGTATTTCCTTCCATAAACAATCCTTTCTACTGGTTCTTCAGGCAGTAATTGCGGTAAAACAGCCTGGCAATCTCTTCGGTTGTTTCCTTCATGCCGGTCTGCAGCCAGACAAATGCAATCGTCATGTATGCACCGAGAAACATGATATACCGGTACTGCTCTTCTGAGGAAAGATGCAGCGGTTCAAGTTCCTTCATCTGCCGGACCAGCACTTCCTTGGTTATTGTATTGCCTAAACCGGATGCGTCAATATCCAGTATATAGGATCGGTATCTGCGGAAATACCTGAAGCCGTGCAATATGTTGTCATAGTGCTCATACAGACTGATATCCTGCGGGGCTGTCCGCATAAATTCGCTCAGTACATCCCGGATCAGTGTTATCAGCACATCTTCCTTTGAACTGTAGTTTCTGTAGAAGGAGACACGGGCAGTTCCGGCTGTACGGATGAGTTCTGTCACCGTGATTTCGGAGATGCTTTTTTTCTTCATCAGCTTGAACAGCGCATCGGTAATGCCTTTTTTGACACGTAAATTTTCTGCTTTTCTTTTGTCCATAATCTCTAAGTTTTTGAAGTATATGTGAAACAAATTGAATTGTTTTGTATCAGCATATTTATTGTGTAATATTTGACAATATGGTACGTTTGTATCATATTGAAACGGGATTGTATCTGCCAGGAAAGACTGATATGGGAGAAAGACTATTTAAAACTGCAGTAATGACGGATACCAACAGCGGTATGTCGGTAAGAGAAGGTACAGAGAGGGGAATCCATGTACTTGCTTTGCCGGTGATCATTGACGGTGCTGTTTATTACGAAGGCGTTAATGTAACACATGAAGATGTTTACCGGGCAATGGATGAAGGTTTGTCTGTTTCAACATCGCAGCCTGCTGTAAGTGAGCTGAATGCGGCATGGAACAGGATTCTGAATGCGGGATATGACGAGATTGTCTATATTCCCATGTCCAGCGGTCTCAGCAGTTCCTGTGCGAATGCAGCGCTTGATGCGCAGTCATTCGGCGGCAGGGTTACCGTAATCGACAACCACAGAATCTCGGTTACATTATACACCGCTGTGCTCGAAGCAAAGCTTCTTGCGGATGCCGGTAAGACAGGCCGTGAGATCCGGGAACAGCTGGAATCACATGCGAACATGGCGTCCATCTATATTACGGTGGATTCTGTTGAGCATCTGAAGAAGAGCGGCAGAATTACGGAAGCAGGCGCAATGCTCGCAACCGTGATGAAGATCAAACCGATTCTGCTGATTGACGGCGGCAAGCTTGATGCCTACAGCAAAGTGCGCGGCATGGTCAGTGCCAGAAAGCGTATGCTTGCGGCAATCATCAAGGACCGCAATGAACGTTTTAAGGATGTGCCTGACAAGAACATGATGGTCGCACTGTCGGGAACGATGCGCAACCAGGAAATCGTGCAGACAGCCATTGATACGCTGCATAACGAATTCCCCGATAATCCGTTTATCTACCGTCCGCTGTCCTGCAGTATTGCATGTCATACGGGACCGGATGCGATTGGTTTTGGTCTGATTGAAGTGCCTGAGAATCTGAAGGTGGACTGATCCTCTTCAGATTTTTTTACGGGCAGCAGTATCCCGCAATATACAAGTACTCTTCGTTAACATGAAAATAATTGACAGGTAAACGTATCATAATTACTATTTGGATGAGGACCGGTATGCTTGGAGATAAGCTGAAATATCTGTTGGCTTCAGCAGGCTATAAGCAGGTTCAATACGCGGCAAGACTGAACCGCAGTAAGCAGTCAGTCAACAAAAAATTCCGCAGCAATGCCTTTTCGGTATATGAACTCTGCGATATTCTGGAAATGGTTGATCATCATCTGGTGATCACGGATAAGTCCGGAAAGACTGTATTCGAGCTGACGAAAGACGATGTACTGAAAGACGATAAAGGCGGTCTGGCCGAGTAAGGAATCGGAAAGACTGCTTCGTAGGATTTTTCGTATTGTCTGTTAAGAACCGTATGGTTCTTTTCTTTATGTGTGTACAAAAAAACCGTACGTGTGTACGGTTTTGTATGCAATGGTGGAGCTTAGGAGGATCGAACTCCCGACCTTCCGATTGCGAACCGGATGCTCTCCCAGCTGAGCTAAAACCCCAGAATGTGCATAGTTATTGTAGCACAACGGGAGGATTTGCCAACAGTTTATTTAAGGGCAAAGGAGAGCTCGGCTTTGCCGTCAATGCATGAGAGATAAGCGTATGCACCGTTGATCAGGGTCATACACGGTTTGGTGTGTCCGAAGTCGGCATTGAACAGGGCAGGGATATCCGGAAGCGCTCTCTGCAGGGCTTCTTCATAGGTCATACCGGTGCCCGAAGAGGGAAGCAGGGTGCGGCCGAGCACAACCGTCTTCACGTGTTTCAGCCAGCCTGCATACCGCATCTGCAGCAGGGTCAGGTAGAAGGTTTCCGCACTGAGCGCAAAGTTGTCCAGGAACAGGATGATGCCTTCCGAAGCATACCGTTCGGAGAAGCTCTTCATGCCGTCGTATTCCGTGCCGATCAGATCCTTCAGCACATCCGCACAGCCGCCGATGCATCTGCCTTCTACGGTGATATCACCGGCCGTGGATTCCCAGCGGGAAGGTCTGTCAAAGTGCTCCGGTTCATCGCTGAACGGTTCGTTGGAGGAAATCAGGTCATAGCTGTGCTGTACAGTGTTTTTGCCGCTGATCAGGTCAAGACAGCACTGCATGTAGGGATGGAACGGTTCGGTGTCAAAGCTGCCCGCATTCATGCCGTAGACGGTACCCAGATCATATTTGGCAGTCAGGGTGAAGAGCAGGCTGGTCGGATCGGACATACCCATCAGCCATTTCGGGTGGGCAGCGATAAATTCCCAGTCCACATACGGAAGTATTTCATACAGAAAGTCGCCGCCGGCAGCACATGCCGCAAAGTCTATGTCAGGATCGGCAAACAGTTCCTTCAGTTCGGCTGCTCTTTCGGCAGGGGATGCACTGCGTACGCTGTTGATGCGTACGGAGGCAGTCTCACGGATCTTCCAGCCGTTCTCTTTGAGAACAGCAAGGGAGCGGTCAAATGATTCAAGTTTTCTACCTACACCGGCACTGGGTGCGCAGATTCCGATGGTATCACCGGGTTTCAGAAATTCCGGATAGATCATAACAGTATTCTCCTGGGCATATTGTATCAGATTGTACACCCCGCCATGCAGGCAAGATATGATAGAATTACAGACAGATAACAAGGAGGAGAACCCCATGAAAACAATAATTGCGACTACTGAAGCGCCGTCCGCCATCGGACCTTACAGCCAGGCAGTCAGATACGGCGGTCTGATCTTTGTGTCCGGACAGATTCCCGTTGATCCTAAGACAGGCACAATGCCGGATGATATAAAAGCACAGACAAAGCAGTCCCTGGAGAATGTAAAGAGCATTCTGAAGGAAGCAGGCTGCACCATGGATCAGGTGCTGAAAACAACCGTATTCCTTTCCGACATGAATAATTTTGCAGCAATGAATGAAGTATACGCAGAGTATTTCAGTGAAGGAAGCTATCCGGCCAGAGCTGCCGTACAGGTTGCACGTCTGCCGAAAGACGCAATGGTGGAGATTGAAGCAGTCGCCGCTGCCGAGTAACTAAGACAACTGAAGAAAAGAAATATGGCAGTTCCCCGTAAGAGGAGCTGCCATATTTGTTATTTCAGATGCCAGATATCGCGGTTGTATTCCATGATGGTGCGGTCGCTTGAGAAGAAGCCTGCCTTGGCAATGTTGACAAGCATCATGCGCTTCCACTTATCACGGTTCTCGTAGTCATACAGGATCGTTTCCTTCACGGAACAGTAGGATTCAAGATCCAGCAGTGTCATGAACCAGTCATGGTTGATCAGGTTGTCCTGCAGTGCTTTGAGGACTTCGATGTCACCGATGGCGCTGAGTTCCGGTCCGGTGATGAAATCGAGGATCTCATGGATGGACTGGCTGCGCTCATAGTATTCACGGGCATGGTAGCCGCTGCAGTTGTAGAGGTTGATGACGTCATCCGAAGTGCGTCCGAAGATGTAGATGTTGCCGTAACCGACCAGGTCGCGGATTTCCACATTCGCACCGTCGGCTGTACCGATCGTGACGGCACCGTTCAGCATCAGCTTCATATTGCCGGTTCCGCTTGCTTCTTTGGAGGCAAGGGAGATCTGTTCGGAGATATCGGCTGCCGGGATCAGCTTCTCGGCTTTGGCAACGTTGTAGTTTCTGATAAAGACAACTTTCAGCCACGGCTTGACCTGGGGATCATGTTCGATCAGATCCTGCAGGCAGAGAATCAGGTGAATGATATGCTTTGCCATGGTGTAGGCAGGAGCTGCCTTGGCGCCGAAGATAATGGTGATCGGGCGGGGCGGCACTTCACCGCGTTTGATGCGCATGTATTCGTAAATGATATACAGGGCGTTCATCTGCTGGCGTTTGTATTCATGCAGGCGCTTTACCATAACGCAGAATACGGATTCGGGATCGACTTCGATGCCTTCCTTCCAGCGGATGAATTCAGCTGCTCTTACTTTGTTGTGATACTTGATTTCCACAAGCCTGTTCAGCACGATTTCGTTGTCGTAGTACTGCAGCAGGTTCTCGAGTTTGTATTCGTCATCATGCCATTCCGTGCCGATCAGTTCATCGATGAAATCGGACAGTTCATGGTTGCACAGCATCAGCCATCTGCGGAAGGAGATGCCGTTGGTCTTGTTGTTGAAGCGGTCATAGTACACGTCATGGAAATGACGAAGTTCCTGATGCTTCAGGATTTCCGTATGCAGAGCGGCTACACCGTTGATGGAGTGTGAATAATGCATGTCCATCTTTGCCATATGCACACGGTTCTCATTGTCGATGATATTGAGGTCAGCGTTGTCATGGAAAGCACATACAGCACCGAAATCAAGACCGCCGATGATCGGCATCAGGTGCGGGACAACTTCGGTGAGATAGCTGATCGGCCATTTCTCCAGAGCTTCCGCAAGAATCGTATGGTTGGTATACGCGCATGTATTGGTGACGATGGTTGCCGCATGGCGCATCGGAATGCCTTCCTGGATCAGCAGACGGATGAGTTCCGGAATGATCAGGGATGGGTGGGTATCGTTGATCTGTACGGCAACATATTCATGCAGACGCGACAGGTCATGACCGAGTGCCTTCTGCTCTTTGATGATGAGCTGGGCGGCGTTGCTGACCATGAAGTACTGCTGGTAGATGCGCAGAAGCTGTCCGTCCTTGTCGGAGTCATCCGGATACAGGAACAGGGTCAGGTTCTTTTCGATATTCTTTTTGTCAAACTGGATGCCGTCATGAACGATGGATTCATCCACACTGTCGAGATCAAAGAGATGCAGTGTATTGCGGCCGGTGCGGAAACCTGCCACATCGAGATCATACATGACGGAATTGTAATTCTTGCCGGCCAGCTGTACCTGGAAGGTTGTGTCCGTGCGGCGCAGAATAGCCGGACCGCCCAGCCATGCATCGGGGATCTCAACCTGCTTGTGGTCTTTGAAATCCTGCTTGAAGAGACCGAAGTGATAGCGCAGACCGATACCGTCGCCGCAGAGTCCCAGGGTGGCAATGGAATCCAGGAAACATGCGGCCAGACGGCCGAGGCCTCCGTTGCCCAGGGACGGCTCTTCTTCAGCGTCCTGAACATCATTGATGTTCTTGCCGTTGTCTGCGAGAATCTGCCGGAGATCGTCATATAATCCGAGATTGATGAGATTCTTTCCGAGCTGTTTTCCGATCAGGAATTCAGCACTGATATAGTAGAGCTTTTTTTCACCGGACGTCAGCGGCCGTTCAGCCATATGCTGCTGCACAAGTTTCAGGCAGGCTGCGTAGAGTTCTTCACGGGTGGCTGCGGATATCTGTTTGCCGAGCAGTTCCGTAAATTCCTTTTCTGTGACCATATGAATAACCTCCGTAAAACAGAAAACTCTACTATTTTAACATAATGTATCGAATACGTCAGTAAAATATGAATATGCTATAATTAACTGGATTCGGGAGATACTATGGGCATTATCTTGGAGATTTTGAAATCACTTATATACGGTTTTGTTCAGGGCATCACGGAATGGCTGCCGATCAGCAGCACCGGACACCTGATTCTGATAAACGCAATGCTGCCGCTGCACGTCTTTACCGATCCTGCGGAGAACCAGTCTTTCTGGGAAATGTACAAAGTCGTGATTCAGCTGGGATCGATCCTGGCAGTTGTGCTTCTGTACTTTGAACGCTTGAATCCGTTTTCCCCGCGCAAGGACAGCACCGGCAGAAAAACGACATGGGATCTGTGGCTGAAGATCATTGCCGGATCCATTCCGGTCGGCATCATCGGTCTTCTGCTGGATGATATCGTTGAGGCAAAACTGTCCAGACCGCTGGTGGTTGCACTGATGCTGATTATATACGGTGTGCTGTTCATTGTTGCCGAACTGAAACGCAGCCGTCCGGTCATCCGTTCCGTAAACGGTATGGATTACGGTACCGCCGTTAAGATCGGTCTGTTCGAAGCGCTGGCACTGATTCCGGGCACATCCCGTTCGGGTGCGACGATTCTCGGTGCGATGATCCTCGGTACAACCAGGGCAGCAGCCACGGAGTTTTCCTTCTTTATGGCAATCCCGGCAATGCTGGGCGCCAGCCTTCTGAAACTGATCAAACTGCAGGCACCGGTTACCTTCGGCAGTGTCATTGTGCTGCTGAGCGGACTGATCACTTCCTTTGTGGTCTCCGTCCTTGTTATCAGACGGTTCCTGAAATACATACGCCGGCATGACTTCAGAATCTTCGGACTGTACAGAATCATTCTCGGTCTGCTTATTCTGATTCTTGCGCTGACGGGACTTCTGCCCGGCGTCTTCAACATCTGAGGAAACATGCATGAACGGTACTCTGACTATCGGCGGACTTTTCCTGGAAGGTCTGCTTTCCTTCTTCTCACCGTGTGTGCTGCCGCTGGTGCCGCTGTATCTCGGTTATCTGACCGCGGGAATCAGTGAAACGGCTTCACCGAAGGAGCGAAGGATCCGCACGGCAGTGCTTACATTCTTCTTTGTGCTGGGTATCTGCACGGTATTCTTTATTGCCGGACTCGGCTCGGGAGCGCTGCGTTCTTTCTTTGAAGACAACAAAATACTGTTCAGCCTGACCGGCGGTATGATCCTTGTCCTGTTCGGGCTGTTCTCACTGGATGTGATCCGTATACCGCTGCTGGAAGGGGAGCACCGCTTCACGGCACCCCTGAAAGGCAAGTACGGTCCCGTACAGGCATATCTGCTGGGTTTCTTCTTCAGCTTTGCCTGGAGTCCGTGCATCGGTCCGCTGCTGGCGTCTGCCATTCTGGCGGCTGCTTCGGCACCGTCTGCGGCAATGAGCTGGCTGTACATGGGATCCTATGCACTGGGATTCATCTGCGTATTCCTGCTGCTGGGCATCTTCACGGAAGAGGTTCTGGCATTCCTGAAGAAAAACAAAGGTGTGGTCCGCTGGACCAAGCTGCTCGGCGGTGCGGTGGTGCTCGGCATGGGCATATACATGTTTGCGCAGGGTGTGAATGATCTGCATACATTGCAGAACGCCCAGCCTGTTGCAGTTGAGCAGAGCGGTGATACGGATATTGAAAAGTACAACGTTGCCCTGGAGACACGTGACGGACAGACGGTTGAGCTGAAGGATTATAAAGGACAGAAGCTGATCCTGAACTTCTTTGCGACATGGTGCCATTACTGCAAGGAAGAACTTCCGTATCTGCAGCAGATGTCAGAGACACGCGATGATGTGAAGATCATCCTGATTGCGGATCCCGGCTTCGGCAGTGAAGGAACCAAGGAGGACGTCATCCGCTTCCTGGATGAGAACGGATATACGATGGAAGTGCTGTTTGATACATCCTTCCAGATGGTGCGCTCCTATCAGGTCACCGGTTTCCCGACGACATTCATTGTCAAAGAGGACGGCAACTTCCTCGGTTATGTACCGGGATACGTCGATGAAGCCATGATGGAGCAGATCCTGGAACAGGCCGACCAGCAGGGATAAACCCACTCGTACGGGAAGACAAAAATA
Source organism: Solobacterium sp. (assembly GCA_017459725.1). Classification (GTDB taxonomy): domain Bacteria; phylum Bacillota_I; class Bacilli_A; order Erysipelotrichales; family Erysipelotrichaceae; genus Bulleidia. Next base: position 11,290 of record JAFUCL010000045.1, read on the forward strand.
CATGTACAAAAAAGAAACAGGTTGCCCTGTTTCTTTTCAATATGATTTGGTCCAGCTGACTCTTCCGGGGACAGCAGGTTTTTCATAGAAGCGTGCGGTTTTGTCCCGGTCGGTGTCGTTCCATTTGTCGAAGCCTTCGGTGGAGATATGAGGTCCGTATGTACAGTTCTCGAAATAGCAGAGACCGTAGTCACGCCATGGTCTTGCCAGATAAATACTGCCGGGGGCGATGCCTTCCTCTGCCGTAAAGCCGCAGTTTCTGAACAGGAAGCCTTCCGTCTGTTCAAGGGCATGGGCAGGGGCGGCTGTATATCCGATGTTGCGGGCATCATTCAGGGAACGTATCTCGCAGTGATCAAATACGGCATTTCCGCAGCCGAAGATGAAATCCACGGTTCCTTCGATGATGCAGTCGCTGAAATACTGCTTACATGCTTTGGAAGCACGCAGGTCATCCGTCAGGAAGCCGTCGTACCGTTCAATGAGATCATCCGGCAGGGGACCGAGGAACAGTGTATCCTGGGTGGATGTCAGCCGGCAGCGGCGCATGGTGAAGTCATCCGCGTACACTGAGAGAGCCACTTCCTGGCCTTTTGTTTCCGGGGAGAGGGCATCGTTGACGATGGATAAATCCTCCATGGTCACATGGTCGGCACATACCGCCATTGTCCATGTACGGAATGTATTGAGCTCCTTGCCGTCCGGGGCAGTCATACGTGCGTAGTCATCCCAGATAATGCGTGTTTTGTCCATGCCGGCACCGCGCAGTGTCACGCCCGGAACTGACAATTTGCACTTGATTCTCCATGTGCCTTCGGGAAGATCGATCACTGTGCCTGGAGATATGGTATAAAAGATATTTTGCAGGTAATTTAAGTTTTTTGATAGCATAATTGATTTCTCCATCAAAACAAGTATATCCTTAAGGTAACAGTAACAATACCCACTATTTCGGAAAAGTAGAATATGTACATGTTTTGTATTGTTTTGACCATGTACTTTGGTATCCGGGATTTCCATAATTATGGTGAAATAAACCGATGCAGACAATGCTTTCTCTGACATGGACATTTTCTACCGAATGACATGTACTGGGGGATAATCACCAGAAAGAAAAAGACAGGAATGTATCACGTTTCGGATCGGATGTAAGGGGTTTCCTGATCCGGAAGCAGGAAGGGATGTATATGAACAGGCAGCGCACGTGGCAGGAATACAGAACCATTGACCTGGCAATTCTCGGGGCAATTCTTGCTGTGTGCGAATTTCTGACTGTGAAAGCCGCAAATATCTGGTTTCCTGCCCAGCCGTATACCGTTTCACTGGCAGCCGCTGTTACATCAATTGTGTATATGCGGTGGGGCTGGTGGGGCGCCCTGCATGCAGTGCTGTCCGGCTTTGTGTTCTGTGCTACGGTCGGTGCTGAGCTGCGGTCCTATCTGATCTATTGTCTGGGAAACCTGCTTTCGGTTCTTGCTGTTCCCGTGCTGCTGAAAATCGGCAAGGAAAAAGTGAGGACAGGAAGTCTGGCACTGGTATTTCCGGCAGCGGTATTGCTGCTGATGCAGGCGGGCAGGGCTCTGGTTGCTCTTGCAACAGGTGCTCCGGCACGCAGCTGTGTTGGTTTTTTTACTACAGACAGCATCTCCATGTTGTTTACTATCGTTGTGATCTGGATTGCCAGAAGGCTGGATGGCGTCTATGAAGATCAAAAGCATTACTTGCTTCGCCTTTCCGAAAAGGAGAATGCAGAAAAGGAGGGTCACTAATGAAGGCTAAGGCGGCAGATTTTCTGATTTACGACAAAGATTCGGGTGTGTACAGGATGGACCCGGAGCAGGCCGTACGTGACGATGTGGAAAAGCACTACTGGCGCCATGTCCTGCAGACAATTGCAAAGGACTGGCGCCTGTATCTCATGCTTGTGCCCATGTTGCTCGTATTCCTGTTCTGGCGTTACTTCCCGATGTACGAACTCCTCGGCTGCTTCAAGGTATCGGACAACGTCCTGCCTGTATCGCAGCAGCTGTTCTCAGGATTCTCGTACTTCAAACGGCTTCTGTTTGCCGGGGACGGTCTCTCGACAGATTTCTGGAGAGCTCTGAGAAACACATTCCTGCTCAGTTTCTACGGACTGTGCTTTGGATTCCCGATTCCGATCATCCTCGCACTGTTCTTTAACGAAGTGCGTTCCAACGCTGCGCGCAGTGTCCTGCAGGTACTTACATATCTGCCGAAGTTCATGTCCACCGTCGTCATGGCTTCCCTGGTCACCATGCTTGTCAAGCAGGGTTCCCTGACCACAAGTATGGGTATCGTCAGCCGCTTCCTATCAGGAATAGGACTGATTGATCCTGCCACAGCAAATGCAGGTCTGCTCAACAACCCGGCTTACTTCCGCTCGATCTATCAGCTCAGCGGTATCTGGGAAGGTGCAGGCTACGACAGTATCGTATTCTTCGCGGCAATCATCGCCATCTCACCGACCAGCTATGAAGCGGCGCAGATCGACGGTGCGGACAAGTGGGCACAGATGCGCTACGTTGTCCTGCCAAGCATTCTCTCAACAATCGTAATCATGCTGATTACCCGTATCGGTAACCTGCTGAACATCGGTTATGAGAAAGTCCTCCTTCTGTACAATACCAAGACATATGTGACAGCTGACGTTGTATCAACATTCGCTCACCGCAACGGTATGGCAAGCGGTGCCGGTACAGGTATCGCGGCTGCTGCCGAAATGATGAACAACGTCATCGGAATGCTGCTGGTCATCGGTGCCAATACGATTGCCCGTAAAGCTTCCAACACGTCGCTCTATTAATTGGGGGGTTTTCAATGAAAAGAAAACTTGAAATTTCAGAACTGATCTTCAAGATCCTCAGCTACACACTGCTGTCAGTATTCGCTCTGTGCTGCCTGTATCCGTTTGTATATGCGGTCAGTGCTTCCATCAGCGGACGTGCAGCGGTTGAATACGGATCTGTGGTTCTGTTCCCGAAGGATATCCAGTTCGATGCCTTCAAGAGAATGTTCAATGACAACATGTTCTGGAATGCGTATTCCAATACGCTGTTCCTGACCCTGTTCGGAACAATCTGGGCAATGCTGGTTTCAATCCTCGGCGCATATGCATTGTCAAAGAAGAGACTGCTCTTCAGAACATTCTTCAACTTCTTCCTGGTATTCACCATGTGGTTCTCTGCCGGTATCGTTCCGCAGTATCTGAACTACCTGGCTACCAAGGATGTATTCAATGCCATGGGTATCATGGATGACAAGTGGCTGGTCGTTATCGCAATGGGTATGGCTGCCATGAACATCATCCTTCTGAGAAACGCCTTCGAAGGTGTTCCGTCAGAAATTGAAGAAGCTGCAATCGTCGACGGTGCTTCCGAGCTTCAGGTTCTGAAGCAGGTATATCTGCCGATGTGCAAATCCACGATTGCTACAGTAGCTCTGTTCTTCGGTATCTCCCGTTGGAACGGTTACTTCTGGGCAAGACAGATGATTTCGAATCAGAACGAGCATCCGCTGCAGGTATTTATCCGGCTGCGTCTGGAACAGTACACAGACCCGGAAACAATGGCAGGCTGGAACGAGACATACGCTTCCGATTCCGTCATTTATGCCCTGATCGTCTGCTCGATCGTACCGATTCTGATTATCTACCCGTTCATCCAAAAGTACTTCGCAAAAGGTGTAAACGTAGGCGGCGTCAAGGAATAACGCTGACTGCTTATACAGTATTTTCTTAAAAGAGGAAAGGAATAACATGAAAAAGTTCACATCACTTTTAAAAGTTCTTATCGCTTCCGGCATGGGTGTTGCAATGATGACAGGCTGTGCGCCGAAAATCACAGTCCAGCAGAGCGGCACTTCCGGAACAGCATCTTCCAACACATCCAGCGCTCCTGCAGCTACAGCTGAAGCATCCGGCTCCGGATCTGAAACAGCAGCTGCACCGGGTGCCCTGACCTATGCGGACGGCACAGTTCTCCGTATGGCTACAGGTTACAACTCCACAAAGACAGGTCTCTTCTATGACGCAGAGACAGCAGGCCAGGGTATCACACTCCCTGACGGAAACACATACAACGCAGGCGACCTGAAGCCGACCTGGAAAGAAGTAGAAAACATCCTCAAAGTTAAGTTTGAAGATCAGTACCAGGGCAACAGCGCTGCCAAGGAATTCGAATTCTGGAAAGACCGTCTCAAGGATGTAGACATGGTTTCCGGTACAGCAGCTCTGCTGACTGAAAACGGTGAAGCAGGCAGCCTTGTCAATATCGGTGAATACCTTGACAGCATGCCTAACTTCAAGGCTTATCTGGAAGCTAACCCGATCGTTCGTCTCTCTATCACAGGCAACACCACAACCGGTGCAATCTATTTCAGCCCGTATTTCGATGGTGTTAACGATATCGAACGTATGCCGCTGATGCGTATTGACTGGGTACAGAAGCTCCTCGACGGTGAAGGCGAATTCACAGCTGATGCAAGCAAGACACTCGCTGCTCCTGTTTATCAGCCGTATATGCCGACATCCGGTAAGGTTGAAGTTGATGTAGTCAATCTCGAAGGCACAGCTGCTGAAAAGGTTACAAAAGACTATGACACAGCAGGCAACATCGTTGCAAAGATGAATGAAGCCGGAACAATTGACGGTGTTACAGCAGTCAATATGCTCCGTAAATATATTGATGAAGCTTACGGCGGATACTACGGAACAGAACGTTCCAACCTGTATGTTGGCCAGAACGCTGCATGGGATGCAGATGAACTCGTTGCTCTGCTCCGCTGCGTAGTTGCTAACCCGCAGACACTGAACGGAACTGATATGGTCCAGGGTCTCTTCACAAGAGAAGATGACAACAACGCCCGCCGTACAGATATGGTTCGTTTCACAGGCACACTCTTCGGAGTACGCGGTCTTGAATCCAGACAGGATTATCTGTATGTCGGCAACGACGGCAAGCTCCATGATGCAAGACAGGAAAAGGAAACATACCTTGCTCTTGAACGTATGAACGCTATGGTTCAGGAAGCCCTGATGTCCGAAGCATTCGTCAACATGTCTTCCGAAAACTCCAGCTCCTATCTCGAAAACGACCTCGGCTTCATGCACTATGACTACAACCAGACACAGACCATTCTGAACGAAACAAAGCTTCAGAAGGATCAGGGTGAAAAGTACATGGCAGTCATGGTACCGGTAGCTCGTTGGTATGATGGTACAAACGCAGACGGTGTCTACATGCACTTCACAGAGTCCTGGCGTTCAGTTAAGACTGATGGTTGGGGCATCTCCAAGGCAGGTGTCGGCGATGATCCGAACAAGCTGAATGCAGCGCTTGCACTGATCGACTTCGCTTACTCCGACAGAGGTATGGTTCTGCTGAGCTACGGTCCGGACGCATTCATCAAGACAAAGGCTGACGGAAGCTATGAAACATTCGACTTCAACGGCAAGCAGATGCCGGTTATCGCAGATGCTACTAAGGAAGCTCTGTGGGATCTCGCTTCCGGCAACTACACCAACTTCGCAAGATTCTATCTTGGTTCTACACTGTCATTCGTAAAGAACCAGGCATTTGAATATCAGTGCACAACCGAAGCAGGCCAGGAAGGTGCAGGACACATTTCCAAGGCTATCAAGTTCGGTGTCATCAAGCATCCTGAACTCGGACTTGCTGAAAACAGCTGGTACACATCTGTTCCGACCGTTCTGCCGACAACAACAGTCGAAAATTCAACAGTCAATGGCTATACAGAACTGACCAAGGAATTCTCCTCCACAAAGGGTGATGACAACATGCTGGTTCAGCTCATCGTTAAAGGCTACACAGATGCATCCATGAAGGACGCGGAATCCACAGCTGATACTGTAGCAAATGCATGGAACGGTGCCCGTTACCTCTCCATCAAGGAAGGTGCTTGGCAGCGTGATGTTGATTACTACAAAAGCATGAACTGATTGATTTGAAAATGATTGCAGCTTCTCCGGAACGGGATCCCGTTCCGGGGAGGCACCGATAAGAAATACGGTTGTATCCCCTGACCGGATTTCACCAAACTCATGGGGACGGAAAGGAGAGTATGGGTTATGCCCCAAAGGCATACACCTCATACATGGTCATCATGTATAAGAAACAGTTGACTGTGCAGCGCATCCTGTGCCTGGCCGCTATTATCGTAAGCGCAATTGTCTTCATCTATGCGCTTGGGATCATGACCGACCTTTATGACGCCCTGTATGATACAATGCGCAACCCGAGTGATGTTTTCCAGACAGATGTTTCGGGCTCGATTGTTTACTACAACATGCAGGAGTTCAATAAAGTGTTCCTCAACTACAGCATCGTGCTGTTGGTATTAGGTGCTCTTTTGTTCATCACAAACACCCATTCCCGCAGAAGATACTATATCGGGAACTACTGTGCAATCGGTCTGTTCGCGGCTGCATCGGTATATCTGGCAGTGTTCGCGCACAGCTATATTGAAATCTTCAAGGGACAGTTTCTTCAGATTGATTTCGCTGCTCTGAAAGAACATGCCGACATGTGGGGAACACTCTACACAGAGTCCACATTCTGGTTTGATGTTCACTACTTCGTATTCGCTCTGCTGCTGATCGTTGCGGTGCTGCTGGTAGTGAATGCAGTTTGGAAATTCAGACTGATGAAGGAAGAAGAACAGCTGCTCGAAGAGGGAAGGAGAGTTCTGGAATGAGTCAGGATGAACGTACGATTCAGCGCGACCGGATGAGATTCATCAAGAACACGCAGTCCTCCGGTCTCTGCTACCTTGGAATTCTGTTCGACGTCTTCTACTTTGTAAGCATCTGCAAATCTGATGTCGGCACATATTACTACACCTACATGATCGGTATTTCAATTGTTTACAACCTGATCTTCATGCTGGCGGCATTCCTCGCTTCCGAAGGAGTGAAGAACTACAAAAAGGAATATTCCTATGTACTTCTGGTACTCGGTATTATCCAGTTCATCCGCATCATGATCATCCCGATGCAGGCACACAGTGCTGTGACACTTGTAAACAACGTTGAGACACAGGTCATGCAGAACGGGCAGTTTATCCGTGTAATTATCTACCTGGTGCTTTCCGGTGCTGCGCTCATTACTTCCGCGCTTATCAATCTCAATAAGTGCAGAGAACTGAACGAGCATCTGAAGACACTGAACGAACAGGGCGCATAGGAGACTGAGATATGGCAACGTTAAATTTACAGCATATCGATAAGATTTATGATAACAACGTGCAGGCAGTCTATGACTTCAACCTGGACGTGAAAGACGGCGAACTGATCGTTCTGGTCGGACCTTCCGGCTGCGGTAAATCCACAACCCTGCGTATGGTTGCAGGTCTTGAGGATATCTCCAACGGCAAACTGCTGCTGGACGGAAAAGATATCACGAATACTCCGGCAAAAGACAGAGACATGGCAATGGTCTTCCAGAGCTATGCGCTGTACGGCCATATGACAATCTATGAAAACATGGCATTCTCTCTGACCCTCCGTAAGGAAAATCCGAATGTCATTCATAAGAAGGTTCTGGCTGCTGCCGAGATTCTCGGTCTGACAAGTCAGCTGAACAAGAAGCCTGCACAGCTGTCCGGCGGACAGCGTCAGCGTGTTGCGATGGGCCGTTCCATCGTCCGTAACCCGAAGGTCTTCCTGTTCGACGAGCCGCTTTCAAACCTTGATGCGAAGCTGAGAGGCGCTACCCGCCGTGAGATCCTGCTTCTGCACAAGAGACTTGCCGCTACAATGCTCTACGTTACCCACGACCAGACAGAGGCTCTGACTCTGGCTGACCGTATCGTATGTATGTCCATGGGTCATGTACAGCAGGTGGGTACACCGCTTGAACTGTACGATTCACCGGCAAATATCTTTGTTGCAAGCTTTATCGGTCTGCCGCCGATGAACTTCTTCGACGTAACTGTCCAGGAAGGCAAGCTGGCAGGCGATGGCTTCAGCGTTGGACTGACACCGGAAGAACAGCATATCCTCGGAGCATATCAGGGAAAAGAGATCGTTCTGGGCGTACGTCCTGAAGATATCTCACTGGGCAATGATGTTTCAGGAACTGTTTCACTGAACGAGAACCTGGGCATGAACACCCTCGTACACGGTCATATCGGAGTATCCGACAAGCCGGCCAAGATTACTGCCAAGCTCAAGGGCTGGAGCAATTACAAGCCGGGTGATACGGTATCCTTCAAGTTCGACCGTAAGCATTTCTTTGATAAGACAACGACGAATGCGATTCGGGGAGGTAAATAATGGAAAAGAAAACCAACGGAGGCATTAAGGAACTCTGGAGAAGATTCCTGGTTGCTTTAAAGAGAAGCCCGCAGATGATTCCGATGTGCGCGCTTATCATCACCTTCCTGCAGTATTCACTTCATCTTTCCGATATTTCCGATACCACAGCTAAGATTCAGGGAAGCGGCATGGGCCTGTGCGGTTTCTGCACAATGCTCTTCAGCATGCTGTCATTCATGTGCTGCATGAATGCATTCCCGAACCGTAAGCCTGTCAATAAAAAGATGCTGGCTCTGATGTTTGTCATGTTCGCCATCATTGCATGTGCGGATGTGCTGTATCTGAAACAGATCTACGCAGCTGTCTTCCGTGCTGACAACCCGATCGTTGTTACAGAAAACACAATCTACATTGCCTATGCGGAATACTGGCTGAAATCACATCTTGTTCTTCTGGCAATAACGACAGTCATCGTCATTCTGCTGCCGGTCTACAGCAAGCTGCTCCGTAAGATCAAGACTTCCGTCGAAGTCGAAGACAACGGAAACATGGCTGCTATCGACATTTCAGGAGAAGCATAAAAACCAACGTTGCGGCAGCAGAGGTTTCCCTGCTGCAGCCGTCGCGTAAACTGCTGGAGAATTCATGAGTAAGAGAAAAAAGAAGAACGTAAAACCTGAAATAGAAAAAGAGACAGAATACTACGACCTGAAAAAGGAAGCTGTCAATGCGCTTGCGGAAGCGGATGAAAGCAATTCACCGGAAGTATCCGAGGAAGAGCTGAAGCAATACCGTTCCGGCGGTAAGATCAACATTCCGATTCCGGTCAGGCTTCTGTTCATCAAGTTCTGGTTTGCAGGTGCGGTATGCTACTTCTTCATCTGGGGACTTGGTCTGTATCTGTCTGATACCCTCGACACGCTGTTTGTGACGGCGATTGCGCTGGGTGTGGTTACGGATATACTCACCAACAATGTGATCCGCTTCTTTGCCCGTACAGAGGGTGAAAACGACGGATACATCATGGTGACGAAGAAGGGTTTCATCAGCTATGTGCTGAATATCCTGTATGCATGTCTGCTTCTGTTCTGTGTTTACACAGTCTATACCATGATCAACGCAGGTCTTGCGGTTGCCTCCGGTGCAGCAGATAAAGTAACACTCGGTGTTGAACCGATTCTGTTCGGTCTTCTGTATCTCGGCTTCGACCAGCTGTTTATCGCAATTAAGCATCGCATTGTTCGCGCATTGGGCAAAGAGACGGCAGATGCCTGAAAGGGAAAAGACTAATGATTCAGTTACTCTATAACGGCAGCAGCTCGGCCTGCTTTGAAATCGCAAACAATAACCCGTACTACGCTCCGGAAGAATACACCGTACTGCTGAACGGCGCCGAAGCATGCAAAGGTGATTCAAACGTATTCTCTCTGTTCGGTCTGGCACCGGACACCGAATATACCGCTGAAGTATGCATGTCAGGCAATACCGAGAAGATTTCCTTCCGCACGGCAAGTGAAAGCAGCTGTGTGAACGTGAAGGATTTCGGGGCAGCAGGCGACGGTATCAAGGAAGATACATCCGCCATCCAGGCAGCCATCAATTTCCTGCCTGAAAACGGCAGACTGTACTTCCCGGAAGGAACATATCTGACGCTTCCGCTGTCACTGAAGAGTCATATGACTCTGGAACTGAGCGAGAACGCGGTTCTGCTCGGATCCACGGACAGAGAGCGTTATCCGGTGATTCCTGCATTTGCGGTTGATCCGGTGACCGGTAAGGAAATCCCGCTTGCCAGCTTTGAAGGCAATGAAGTGGGATGCTATCAGTCACTGATTGAAGCTGCATATGCACAGGATATTGCCATTGTCGGCAAAGGAAGAATTGACGGCAACGGACAGAACGGAGACTGGTGGAAAGACTATATGAATTTCCCGGCTTCCCGTCCGCGCGCTGTATTCCTGAACCGCTGCAGCAATGTGACTCTGCACGGTGTGACTGTCGCAAACAGTCCGTCGTGGCATATTCATCCGTTCTTTTCCAAACAGATTTCCGTTCTGAACTGCTTCATCACAGCTCCGAAGGTTTCGCCGAATACGGACGCAATCGATCCGGAAAGCTGTGACGGCATGAACATCATCGGCTGCCGGTTCTCGGTAGGTGATGACTGTGTGGCCATTAAGTCAGGCAAGTTTGAGATGGCGATGAAATACCGTACACCGGCTGATCATCACGTCATCCGCAACTGTCTGATGGACTTCGGACACGGAGCGCTGACGCTGGGAAGTGAGCTTTCCGCAGGCATCCGCAATGTGGAAGTGACCAAGTGTCTCTTCCGCGGAACCGACCGCGGTCTGCGCATCAAGACCAGAAGAGGCAGAGGCAAGGACAGTGTCATTACGAATGTGCTGTTCGACAATATCCGTATGGAAAAGGTACTGACACCGATCGTAATCAATATGTGGTACAACTGCTGCGATCCTGACCGTTATACGGAATATGTATGGTCCCGTGAGCATCTGCCGGTGGACGAAAGAACACCGCATCTCGGCACCTTCACATTCCGGAATATGGAGTGCACGGAAGCACAGGTGGCTGCCTGCTATATTGACGGACTGCCTGAAAGTCCGATCGACCGGGTGGAATTTGAAAACATATCCGTAACATTTGCGGAGGAATGCGCTCCGGGTATTCCGGCAATGCAGAACTTCGCACAGAACCGCTGCCGTACAGGACTTTACCTGGACAACGTAAAGGAAATCTCACTGAAAAACGTCAGGGTTTCCGGTGCGGAGGGAGAAGCTCTGCAGGCGGCGCATTACGAGAATATCAGTACAGAGGGATTTGAAACACTATGACAGATTACAGCAGAATAGACGCGTATGTGCTTCGTCTTGTGGAGGAATCCACGCCTGAGTGCACAGCCTGGAATCTGGAAAAACTGAGAGAAGGCAAGAAGGGCAACTGGAACTACATCGACGGATGTATGCTTACGGCACTTATGAATATGTCGGAGATTACCGGTGATGACAGATACGCTGCCTTTGCCGAATCGGTAACGGATTACTACGTGCAGGAAGACGGATCCATCCTGACGCTGGAACCGGATAAAGCCAACCTCGATGATATCAACGAGGGAAGAGTTCTCTTTGAACTGTACAGAAAGACCGGCAAAAACAAATACCGGCTTGCGGCAGACCGTCTGCGGGCAATGCTTGATGCCCAGCCGCGGACACCGGAAGGAAATTTCTGGCACAAGGCTATCTATCCGAATCAGGTATGGCTTGACGGCATATACATGGCACAGCCGTTTTACGCACTGTATGAAAAGAATTTCGGCAGTGGGGATTTCTCCGATACCGTAAAGCAGATCAGCAATGTCCGTAAACATATGTATTCCGAAGAGAAGGGACTGTACTTCCACGGATACGATGCTTCGAAGACGGCTTTCTGGGCTGATCCTGTCACGGGTTGTTCGAAAAACTTCTGGCTGCGGTCACTGGGATGGTTCGCAGTGGCTCTGGCTGATCTCTGCGAAATCCTTCCGGACGGTGAGGGGCGCAATTGCCTGGCTGATATCTTCCGGGAGCTGATGGGGAATATGCGCAAATACGCAGATCCTGATACAGGCATGTACTGGCAGGTACCCGATCAGGCCGGCAGAGAAGGAAACTATCTCGAAACAAGCGGCAGCGCCATGATGGCGTATGCAATGCTCAAGGGAGCACGTCTCCATGTTCTCCCTGAGGAATTTGCCGAGCTTGGCGACAAGACATTCCACGGCATTATGGACAAGTATCTGACCTTTACGGACACCGGCCTCAATCTCGGAGGCATCTGTCTGGTGGCAGGACTCGGTCCCGAAAACAACCGCCGCAGGGACGGTTCATATGAGTACTACATTTCCGAACCTGTAGTGGAGAACGATGCCAAGGGAGCAGCTCCGTTTGTTCTCGCATATACCGAGGTCAAGAAAAGAAACAGCATCTGACCTGTACAACGCAGCGAAATGGGTGGAGTATGAATGACATTATTTACGTTGGAAAACACGCAATAACGTACAGTGTAACGAAGCACCTGCATAAAAACTGGGAATTGATCTACTGCACAAGCGGCAGAGGAGAACTGGTTTTTCAGGACAGAATTTTGCCTTACGCAGAAAACAGTGTGGCAGTGATACCGCCGCTGATCCCGCATACGAATGTCGGTAAAAACAGTTTTACGAACATTCATGTCATGTTAGGGGAAACGACGCTGGGTTATACTGAGCCGTTTGTTATTACGGCTGCTGAAAACGGTTTTCTGAGAAATGCATTCTCAGCCGCATTCTACTATCATTCCAACGGCGGTGTGGAAAGCGCTGCCCTGCTGCCAATCTACGGCCAGCTGATTGTCAGCACGATTGAAACAACCGGCAGCGGCGATGTGAAGACAAATTATCTTGTCAGACAGATTGCCGATCAGATTCTCAAGTATTATCCCGACCCGAATTATGATCTTAACAGTTATCTCGAAAGTCTTTCTTTCAGTACTGAATATCTGAAAAGGGTATTCAAGCAGGAAATGGGCTTGACGCCGCGGCAGTATATGACTGAAAAGCGTCTCGAAAATGCGGCAAAGAATCTTTCCATGCTGGGAGTGGGAGATGGGATGAACATATCACAGATCGCACATCAGTGCGGATTCAGTGATCCGCTGTACTTCTCCAAACTGTTTAAACGGAAGTACGGGGTGTCTCCGAAGAATTACAAACCTGAAGAACCTGACCCGGAAGCGGATTCAGACAGCACAAAGATCTTTCTGTAACAGAGTTGCTGATAAGTCATTCATGCATACGCAAGGAGGCGATATACAATGGCATATATAACTTTGAAAAACATCAATAAGATTTATCCCAATGGATATCATGCGGTACATGATTTCAATATTGAAATCGAAAAGGGCGAATTCATTGTGTTTGTCGGTCCTTCAGGCTGCGGAAAGTCCACAACACTTCGTATGATTGCCGGACTTGAAGATATCTCAAACGGTGATTTCCTGATCAACGGCAACCGCGCCAATGAACTCGGTCCGCGTGAGCGTGAGGTAGCAATGGTCTTCCAGAGCTACGCGCTGTACCCGCAGATGACCGTATTTGACAATATCGCCTTCGGTCTTACACTGCAGGGCGTTGACGAGGAAGTTATTGAACAGCGTGTCAAGAAGACAGCTGCGATCCTCGGTCTGACCGACTACCTTGACCGTCTTCCGAGAGCTCTTTCCGGCGGACAGCGTCAGCGTGTTGCCATCGGCCGTGCGATCATCCGTAAGGTAGGTATCTTCCTGATGGACGAGCCGCTTTCCAACCTGGACGCTAAACAGCGTGTTACGATGCGTTCTGAAATCGCCCAGATTCATAAGGAAACAGGCGCTACTACTATTTACGTTACCCATGACCAGACCGAAGCCATGACGCTGGCTGACCGGATCGTCGTTATGAAGGACGGTTATGTACAGCAGATCGGTACACCGTATGAGCTGTACTTCAACCCGGTCAATGTATTCGTAGCCGGATTTATCGGTGAGCCGCCGATGAACTTCATCCGCGGTACGGTCAAAGACGGAAAGATTCATTTCGGAGAGAATGTTCTGGATCTCAATGCAATGCCCGGTACAGATCTTAAATCCTATGAAGGAAAGGAAATTATCTTTGGTTTCCGTCCCGAAGGAATCGAACTCGGTAAACACGACAACGCATATCATGTCAGCGCACAGGTTGAGCTGACGGAAATGCTCGGAGACAACACAAACGTTTATATCACAACCGGTGAAGACAAGGCGATCCTCAAGGTTGACCCGCATGATACACCGGAGCTGGATGAAACGATTGAGTTCTCCATTCCGTTCGAACATGTTTATCTGTTTGATGCGGAAACCGAAAGCCGGGTTAAGTAAAAAGGAGATACACAATGGATATTCGTTATTCAGCAAGTCCCAATGATGTAAAGCGCTATACCACGGAAGAGCTGCGCAATGAGTTTCTGATTACAGATCTGTATGTTCCGGATACTGTAAAGGCAACCTACTCCCATGTGGACAGAATGGTTGTCCTGGGCATTATGCCGGTGCATGAAAAGGTGTCCATTGACAAGGGCATCGAGATCTATGCAAACTTCGGCACAGAGTACTTCCTGGAACGCCGTGAAGCAGGTGTCTTCAACCTCGGCGGCAAGGGCTACATCGAAGCGGACGGAGAACGGTACAGTCTCGGTTATGAAGACTGCCTGTATCTGTCCAAGGGTGTCAGGGAAGTTTACTTCGGCAGCGAAGATCCGGAGAATCCGGCAAAGTTCTACCTTGCTTCCACTCCGGCTCACAAGGCATGCAAGACCACGCTGCTGACATTCGAGAATGCGAATCACCGTCCGACCGGCGATGAGAAGACTTCCAACAAGAGAGTGATCAACCAGTTCATTCATCCGGATGTTCTGGAAACCTGCCAGCTTTCCATGGGTCTCACACAGCTGGCTCCGGGCAGTGTCTGGAACACGATGCCGAGCCATACACATGAGCGCCGTATGGAAGTTTATACCTACTTCGAGATTCCGGAAGGTGAAGCGGTTATTCATCTGATGGGTCAGCCTAAGGAAACACGTCATCTGGTCATGAAAAACTTTGACGCTGTGATTTCTCCTTCATGGTCAATTCACAGCGGCTGCGGCACCACAAACTATACGTTTATCTGGGCAATGGGCGGCGAGAATCAGACCTTTGATGACATGGATACATTACAGCCGGATGAGCTGTTATAGGAGATTGCAAATATGGACATGAATGATTTCAGACTGGACGGCAAGGTTGCGCTGATTACCGGTGCAGTATACGGTATCGGTTTCGCAATCGCTGAAGCTTACGCAGCTGCAGGCGCAAAGATCGTCTTCAACTGCCTCGATGAAAAGTCTCTGCAGATGGGACTCGACAACTATCATGCTAAGGGCATTGATGCCAAGGGCTACATCGCTGACGTTACCAACGAAGAGCAGATGCAGGCTCTGGTAAAGCAGATCGAGGAAGAAGTCGGCACAATCGACATCCTCGTAAACAATGCCGGTATTATCAAGCGTATTCCGATGCTCGAGATGAGCGCTGAAGACTTCCGCAAGGTTGTTGACATCGACCTGAACGGTCCGTTCATCTGCGCAAAGGCAGTTCTCCCGGGAATGATCAAGAAGGGTCACGGCAAGATCATCAACATCTGCTCGATGATGTCCGAACTCGGAAGAGAAACAGTATCCGCTTATGCGGCTGCCAAGGGCGGTCTGAAGATGCTGACAAAGAACATCTGCTCCGAATACGGTGAATACAACATTCAGTGCAACGGCATCGGTCCGGGTTACATTGCCACACCGCAGACTGCTCCGCTCAGAGAGAGACAGCCTGACGGATCCAGACATCCGTTTGACCAGTTCATCGTTGCCAAGACACCGGCCGGACGCTGGGGAACAGCGGAAGACCTGCAGGGACCTGCTCTGTTCCTTGCATCTGATGCCTCCAACTTTGTCAACGGACAGATTCTGTATGTTGACGGCGGCATCCTGGCTTACATCGGCAAACAGCCCTGATGCGGCTGATCTCATTTCAATGCGGTGAAGCGGAAGTGCGCGGTGTGCTGCAGGATGATTATGAAACCCTGAAGGCACACAAGATCCGTCCGGCGATGGTCATCTGTCCCGGCGGTGCTTACCGCTGGCGGTCACCGCGTGAGAAAGATCCTGCAGCCCTGGAGTTTCTCTCCATGGGCTGGCAGGTGTTTATCCTGGAGTATTCCGTCGGGGAGAAAGCAGGCGGCTACAGACCGCTGAAGGAGCTGGCGGAAGCAGTACAGGAAATCCGCAGAAACAGTGCGGAATGGCATATCGATCCCGAAAAGATTGCGGTGATGGGCTTCTCGGCAGGCGGTCATCTTGCGGCAAGTCTCGGTGCATTCTGGAACGATCCCGAATTCGGCTTTCCGGCCGCATGCAGACCTGACGCACTTGTGCTCTGCTATCCCGTCATCAGTACAAAAGAATATGCGCATGAGGAATCTGCCGAATGGGTATCCGGCGGTGATCCTGCGGTAAGAGAAAAACTGCATCTTCCCGACAGAGTCACTTCGGAATTCCCTCCCGTGTTCTTGTGGCACGGCGGTGAGGATACAAGTGTACCGCCGGAAAACAGTCTTATGCTTGCGGCGGCGCTCAGGCGCAGACATGTGCCGTTTGAGTTTCATCTGTTTGAAACCGGCGGACACGGTATATCCACCTGCACACAGGAGGTGGAAACACCGGAAGAATTCTGCCGTATTTGGGTTCCGCTCTGCAAAACGTGGTTAAACCGCCGATTTGAGTATGTACCCTAAGCATTGAAAGTGAAGGTATGTACCCATATCTTCACTTTTTCAATAAGTATTACAGCAGTAAGTAAGGGAGAATGATGAATCATGAAAAAACTGAATTATGAAGTTCTCAGAGAATCCGGTTATGACGGATATATTCTCGAAAGTGCACCTGAGAAGGTGATGCAGTTCGGTGAAGGAAACTTCCTGAGAGCTTTCGTTGATTACTGGTTCGATGTATCGAACGAGAAAGTCGGATGGAACGGTAAGTGCGTGCTTGTACAGCCGATCAAGCAGGGTCTTGCAGAACTGATCAATGAGCAGGAAGGCCTCTATACGCTGTATCTGCGCGGCCGTGAGAACGGTGAGAAGGTAGACCGCAGAAGAGTGATCTCCTCTGTTTCCCGCTGCCTGAATCCGTATGAGGAAGACGGTTTCAATGCCATGATGGATCTCGCCCGTTCGGATGATCTGGAATACATCGTTTCCAACACAACCGAAGCAGGTATCGTCTATGATCCGGCATGTGCGCTGGAAGACAGACCGGCATCCTCTTTCCCGGGCAAGCTGACCCAGGTTCTTCTCGAACGCTTCAATGCCGGAAAGAAGGGTGTTGTGATCCTGTCCTGCGAGCTGATCGACAATAACGGCAAGGAACTGCAGAGATGCGTTAACCAGTATATTGATCAGTGGGGACTCAGCGATGACTTCCGTGCATATGTGAATGAAGAATGCCTCTTCTGCTCCACACTGGTTGACCGTATCGTACCGGGCCGTATCCGTGATCCGCAGGAAGTGGAACGTCTGGAACAGGTACACGGCTACAGCGATCCGCTGCTGGATGTAGGTGAAGTATTCGGTGTCTGGAACATTGAAGGTCCGGCATGGCTGGAAGATAAACTGCCGTTCAAGGCAGCCGGCCTGAACTGCCCGGTTGTTCTGGATGTAACCCCGTACAAGAAGCGCAAAGTACGTATTCTGAACGGTGCGCATACAGGCTTTGTTCTGGGTGCATATCTTGCCGGCTTTGACATTGTCCGTGACTGCATGCAGGATGAGACAGTGCTCGGCTTCATGAACAAGATGCTGTATGACGAAGTGATCCCGACTCTGCCGCTCGACAAGGAAGACCTGATGAACTTTGCCGGTGCTGTGCAGGACCGTTTCAACAATCCGTTTGTCAATCATGAGCTGATGAGCATTTCCCTGAACTCCACTTCCAAGTGGAGAGCAAGAGATCTCCCCAGCCTGCAGGAATACACAGAAGCCAAGGGTGTTCTGCCGCCTTGTCTGACCACAAGCTTTGCGGCCTACATGGCTTTCTATTCCAGTGATATCCAGGAACTCACCGATGCCGGACTGGTATGCCGCCGTCCGAAGGGAAACACATATACTGTTTCCGATGACCGCTTCGTTCTTGAGTTCTACTATGATCACAGAAATGATGATGCGAAGACACTGACGCATGCCGTTATGACCGATGAGCGTATGTGGGGCATGGATCTCACAACAATCCCGGGCTTTGAAGCGGCTGCGGCTGAAAAACTGGAACTGATCCGCAAGGAAGGTGCGCTGAAGGCATATGCCTGCGCACTGGCGGAAGGTGAAGCGAATGCTTGATTTCCTGCATATCAATGAGCTGGACAATGTTGCGGTAGCGCTGCGTCCGGCTGCTGCAGGAGCTGTATTTGAAGGCACGGAAGCCCTGGAACCGATTCCGCAGGGACATAAACTGGCTCTGCGGGATATTCCCAAGGGTGAACCGGTCATCAAGTACGGTCTGCCGATCGGTCACGCCACCGAAGACATCAAAAAGGGAAGCTGGGTGCACACGCACAACATGGCAACCAACCTTTCCGGTGAAGTTGAGTATACGTACAATCCTGTTAAGATCAATCAGGAAAAGAAGGAACCCCGCACATTCCGCGGCTTCCGCAGACATGACGGCAAAGCAGCAGTCCGCAATGAAATCTGGATCATCCCGACGGTCGGCTGTGTCAATGATGTAGCGAAGGCACTGGTCCGGGACAACCAGGATCTGGTTACCGGCTCCATTGACGGTCTGTATACATTCACGCATCCGTTCGGATGCTCACAAACAGGACATGACCATGCCCAGACCAGGAAGCTGCTGGCTTCACTGACACGGCATCCCAATGCCGGTGCAGTACTGGTGCTGAGTCTTGGCTGTGAAAACCTGACCCATGAGCAGTTTCTTGAGGAACTCGGTGAATATGATCCGGAACGCGTGAAGTTCCTTACCTGCCAGCATGTTGAAGACGAACTCGCGGCAGGCAGAGAGCTTCTGAAGGAATGCGCTGCGTTTGCAGGACAGTTTGAGCGGGAGGATATCCCGGTCAGCGAACTGGTAGTCGGCATGAAGTGCGGCGGCTCCGACGGTCTTTCCGGCATTACTGCCAATCCGACGGTCGGTAAGTTCTCCGATCTTCTGACCGGTATGGGCGGCACAACGATTCTGACGGAAGTACCGGAAATGTTCGGTGCGGAAAGCTTCCTGCTGAACCGCTGCGTTACTCCGGAAGTATTTGATAAAGCATCGCATATGCTGAATGGATTCAAGGATTACTTCATCAGCCATCATGAGGTTGTATATGATAATCCGAGTCCGGGCAATAAGCAGGGCGGTATCACAACCCTCGAAGACAAGTCATGCGGATGCGTCCAGAAGGGCGGATCGGCACCGATTGTCGACGTTATTGATTACGGTGAACCTGTAAAGAACAAGGGTCTTAACCTGCTGTACGGACCGGGCAATGATCTGGTTTCCGCTACGGCACTGACCGCATCCGGCTGTCATCTGATTCTCTTTACAACCGGAAGAGGCACACCGTTCGGCGCTCCGGCTCCGACAATGAAGATTGCGACCAATACGGCCCTGGCAACCAAGAAGTCCAACTGGATCGACTTCAATGCAGGTGTTGTGGCGGACGGTGAAAAGACGATTCCGGAAGCAGCTGATGCGCTGATGGATCAGGTAATCCGCGTTGCTTCAGGTGAAAAGACCTGCACGGAACGCAAGGGTTTCCGCGAAATTTCAATCTTCAAGGACGGCGTTGTCCTTTAATACAGGAGGAAGATCTATGCAGTTGGGTATCAGGCTTCATGATATCAACACAGCTATGCCTGCGGAGTTCCAGACCATGGAAGCCCGTGCGGCAAAGGCAAGGGAGGAAGGTTTCTCCTGTGTACATCTGGCTTTTTCCAAAGTCATTCCGGGCACGGTGTTTGATGACTGTGCGCTGAATGAAGGTCTGGCAGCGTATACCCGCAGAGTCTTCCGCAAAGAAGACCTCGATATCGCAGTGCTTGGCTGCTATCTGAATCTGGCGCATCCCGATCCGGAAAAACTGAAGGAAATCCAGTCCCGGTATTTCGGTCATATCAGAGTGGCATCCCTGCTCGGTGCTTCGGTTGTAGGCACGGAAACAGGCGCTCCGAATGCGGAATACAAGATGGATGCGAACACCCATTCCGAAGAAGCGCTGGAAGCGTTTATCAGAGGACTGGCACCGGTTGTGGAGTATGCGGAGCACTACGGTGTTACAATGGCCATTGAACCGGTCTGGAAGCATATCGTTTACAACGCAGAACGTGCAAAGAGGGTGGTCGATGCGATCGGCAGTCCGAATCTCAGGATCATCTTCGACCCGGTGAATATCCTGTATCCCGGCAATCTCGACAAGCGTGAGGAAGTCTTCGGCGAAATGATCGACAAGCTCGGAGACAGGATCGCGGTTGTGCATCTGAAGGATTACGTGAATGAAGGCACGGATCTCAAGAGCATTGCGGCAGGCACCGGTGAGATGGACTACAGACAGGTTCTGCAGTTTGTGAAGGCACGCAAGCCGTATATCCAGGCTACTCTGGAAAATACAAACAATGACAATGCGGTCAGCTCCAGAGAACTCCTGGAACGGCTGTATAATGAACTGTAAGTGAGAGGAGCTAATACAAAAATGAATGCACTGAATGAAGCAATCTCCAAGATCGGTGTTGTACCGGTCATCAAACTGAACAATCCGGAACGTGATGCTGCGCCGCTGGCAAAGGCTCTGTGTGAAGGCGGTCTGCCGGTCGCTGAAGTTACTTTCCGTGCTGCCGGAGCAGATAAAGCAATCCGTATTATGAAGGAAACATGCCCTGACATGATCGTCGGTGCAGGTACAGTCCTGACCGCTGAACAGGTACACGCTGCTGTTGATGCAGGTGCTCAGTTCATCGTTTCCCCGGGCTTCAGCTATGTTCTTGCGGATACATGCAAGGAGCTGAATATCCCGTACTTCCCGGGTGTTACAACACCGACTGAATACCAGATGGCTCTGCCGTACGGTTATGAAGTTCTGAAGTTCTTCCCGGCTGAACAGTCCGGCGGTCTGGCTAAGATCAAGGCTATGAGCGCACCGTTCCCGATGTTCAAGATTATGCCTACAGGCGGCATCTCCCTGAAGAATCTGGAAGAATATCTGTCCTGCCCGGTAATCGCAGCATGCGGCGGTTCCTACATGGTCAAGGCTGAAGATATCGAATCAGGCAACTGGGAAAAGATTATTGATCTCTGCAAGCAGTCCAGAGAGATTGTTGACAGAGTAAGAGGTTAATCCAACACAGACGGATCATCATACATGATCCGTCTTCGTACTTCTGCTGTACTTATCATGAAACAGTGTGATAAGTTATCAGTGGTGTTATACATCAGGAGAGGTTAAAGAATGAAAGCATTTATGGATAAGGATTTCCTGCTTGAGACGGAAACCGCAAAACATCTGTTCCATGACTATGCGGATGCTATGCCGCTGGTCGACTACCACTGCCATATTTCTCCGAAAGAGATTTATGAAAACAGACGCTTCAACAATCTGGCTGAAGTATGGCTGGGCGGAAAGAACCCGGACGGAACCTATTTCGGTGATCACTACAAGTGGCGTGTTATGCGTTCCAACGGTGTGCCGGAAGACTACATCACAGGCGATAAACCTGACTATGAGCGTTTCCTGAAGTTCGTTGAGGCGCTTGAAATGGCCATCGGCAACCCGATGTATCACTGGACCAACCTTGAACTGCACAAGTTCTTCGGTGTTGAAGAACCGCTGACACTGGCAAATGCCAAGGAAGTCTGGGACAAGTGCAATGATATGCTGCAGCATGATCCGAAGATGACAGTCAGAGGTCTGATCGAGCAGTCCAACGTTGCCTTCATCGGTACAACGGATGATCCGATCGATACACTGGAATGGCATGAAAAGATTGCCGCTGATGATTCCATCACAGTTAAGGTATGTCCTTCATACCGTCCTGACAAAGCCCTCAACATCAGCAAGGAAGGCTTTGCGGAATACATCGGCAAGCTGGCCGCAAGTGTCGGCAAGACACAGCTGACTTCCGCACAGGAAGTTATTGATGCCCTGATCGAGCGTCTTGAGTTCTTTGCTTCCCTGGGCTGCAGAGCAAGCGACCACGGTCTGGATTACATTCCGTTCCGCTGCGGAACCATTGAAGAAGCAAACGCTGCTTTCTGCAAGGTCATGAAGGGTGAATGCATCACAACCGAAGAGGCAGAGGTTTACCAGACAGCTGTGCTGATGGCTCTCGGCAAGGCATACCACCGTCTCGGCATCGCTATGCAGATCCACTATTCCTGCATGCGCAACGCGAACACAAGAATGTTCCGCAAGCTCGGTCCGGATACCGGCTTCGATATGATTGCCCAGAATACATGCGGTGCTGATATCGCCCGTATGCTGGCAGCGCTTGATGAAACAGGCGAATGCCCGAAGACAATCCTGTATTCCCTGAATCCGGCTGACAATGAGCAGCTCGGCACTCTGCTGGGATGCTTCCAGAGCGATGAGGTTCCGGGTAAGATCCAGCTCGGTTCCGCATGGTGGTTCAATGATACAAAGAGCGGCATGGAAGATCAGATGAGAGCACTTGCCAACCTCGGTCTGTTCGGCAACTTCATCGGTATGCTGACAGACTCCAGATCCTTCCTGTCCTATGCACGTCATGATTACTTCCGCCGTATCATGTGCAACATGGTAGGCAACTGGGTTGAAAACGGTGAATATCCGAACAATGATGAGTCACTGAAGAAGATCGTCACCGGTATTGCTTACAATAACGCAGCGCGTTATTTCGGCCTGTAAACTGGTTAAGGGGTTCGTAACGGTTCAGACCGCTGCGGACCCTTTTTTCTGACACAATTACCAAACAAATGACTATTCAGTTTGACGGCTGTATGGTTTATCATTTAAGAGTTGAAAAGAGGAGGCAGATATGAAAATTTCACCACTGCAGGAAGCACGGCTGAAGTACACACCGAAGCTTCCGGGTATGCTCAGACACGGCATTTCCGAAATCTGTGTGAAGGAAGGCGCAGAGACACAGAGTGTCGCTGACCAGGATAAGATCAAGGCGCTTTTCCCGAATACATACGGCAAGAAAGAAATCACATTTGAAAAGGGAACAAATACTTCTGCAGCCAAGAAGCAGGTTGTCGGTGTTATTCTCTCCGGCGGACAGGCTCCGGGCGGACACAACGTCGTCTGCGGTCTGTATGATGCACTGAAGGCAACTGACCGGGAGAATGTTCTCATCGGTTTCAAGAACGGTCCGAGCGGACTGCTGGATGACGACTATCTGGTATTTGACGATGAATACATCGATCAGTACAGAAACACCGGCGGATTTGATATCATCGGTTCCGGCAGAACAAAGCTGGAAACAGAAGAACAGTTTGCGGTAGCTGCTGAAGTCGCTAAGAAGCACGGCATTACGGCTATTGTCATCATCGGCGGTGATGACTCCAATACAAACGCTGCCGTTCTCGCTGAGTACTTCGCTGCTCATGAGACAGGTGTTCAGGTTATCGGATGCCCGAAGACAATTGACGGCGACCTGAAGAATGAAGATATCGAATGCTCTTTCGGTTTCGATACAGCAACCAAGACATACAGTGAGCTGATCGGCAACATTGAGCGTGATGCGAACTCTGCCAAGAAATACTGGCACTTCATCAAGGTTATGGGACGTTCTGCTTCCCATGTAGCTCTTGAATGTGCACTTGAGACACAGCCGAATATCTGCCTCGTTTCCGAGGAAGTGGCTGCGAAGAAGATGTCTCTGTCCCAGATTGCGGACTATATCGCTGATTCCGTTGAGAAGAGAGCTGCCAACGGCATGAACTTCGGTGTTGCGATTATTCCGGAAGGTGTTGTTGAATTTGTACCGGAATTCTCCGTACTGATTCAGGAAATCAACGAACTGCTGGCCGGCTCCAAGGCTGAGGAATTCAATGCGCTTGCCACATGGAAAGACAAGTATGCATTCATTGAGAACGGTCTGACAGCTGAGTCCATGGCTGTATTTGCAATTCTGCCTGAATCCATTCAGCAGCAGCTCTTCCTGGAAAGAGATCCGCACGGCAACGTACAGGTATCCCTGATTGAATCCGAGAAGCTGTTCTCCGCTCTTGTTAAGGCTAAGCTCGACGAGAGAAAGAAAGCCGGCACATACAAGGGCAAGTTCAGTGCGCAGCATCATTTCTTCGGTTATGAAGGAAGATGCGCATTCCCGTCCAACTTCGATGCGGATTACTGCTATTCCCTCGGCTACAATGCATTCATGCTGATCCAGTACGGCTACAACGGATATCTGTCCAAGATTGCCAACCTGTCCAAGCCTGCAGATGAATGGACAGCAGGCGGCATGCCCATCACCAAGATGATGAACATGGAAAGAAGACACGGTGAAGACAAGCCGGTTATCAGAAAAGCTCTGGTTGAACTGGATGGCAAGCCGTTCAAGTACTTCGAAGCACACAGAGATGCATGGGCAGTTGAAACCGCTTATACATACCCGGGTGCGATTCAGTACTACGGACCGGCTGAAGTCTGTGATCTGACCACAAGAACACTGGCTCTGGAAAAAGAGTAAAAGCCAAACGAAAACAACTGGGACCAAATGGCGGGTGCTCATAAGAAAGTTTTGACAAAAATAATCTGGGCATCTGTCTGAAGGGTTGGTAAACTAATAGAATCGGATTACTGTGCTATACAGTAATCCGATTTTGTCTTATGGGGTTGAAAGAGATGAAAAAGCCAGGAGCTAATCGCGTGTCAGTTCCTGGCTATGTAAGGATCATGTTCAATTAACTAATACGGTCAAAATGGGTATTCACCTCAAACTCGGGGCATTGCTTTACTTTTTAGCTCGTTTTGCTTCGCTGACCACCAGATCCATCTGATCTTTTCCCCATTCATGGATCTGCTTCAATATAGGGATCAGTGTCCTGCCGCGCTCTGAGAGGGAATACTCAACTCTCGGAGGAATAGAATCATAATTCTTCCGCTCGATTAGATAGCTTCGCTCCAGTTCCCGAAGAGACTGCGTCAGCATTATATTGGTTATCAGAGGAATACCCCGTTTTAATTCATTGTAGCGGAGCGTCCCTTCGTCAGCCAGATGCCACAGGATCGGCAGCTTCCACCGTTGACCGAGAATTGACATCGTATAAAGGACCGGGCATATTTCATCGGAAGTCTTCTCGCCGGATTCCAAAAGTTCAGTCAGGTCTTCTGCTTTCATCTTATCCTCCAATCTAAGGCAGAAAAAACTGCGTACTATCATTTACCTTCCTTGCTTGCTATAGTACATCCTGCAAGTGCAATAATCAAGAGGAGGCATCAAAAATGGAATTTCTGAATCTATGCAAGGAACGTTATTCCGTACGACAGTACGATGCACGCCCAGTAGAAAGCGATAAATTGGCGATGGTTCTGGAGGCAGGACGTCTTGCCCCTACAGCGTGCAATTATCAGCCCCAGCGGATCTTTGTGATACACAGTGAAGAAGCTCGTGCGAAACTTGCTGCGCTTACCCGTATGAGCTATGGCGCTCCTGTCAGCCTGCTTGTCTGCTATGACAAGAATGAGAGCTGGAAAAACACACCGAAGTCTTTTGGAGAGGACTACGACGGTGGCGAAATGGATGCCTGCATCGTCGGAACGCAGATGATGAACATGGCAACGGAGCTTGGTCTCGGTACGCTGTGGGCAAGAGGCTTCAATGCACAGCAGATCCATGACGCTTTTAGTCTGCCGGAGAATATTGTGGTTTCCTTCCTTCTGGACATCGGCTATCCTGCATCAGACAGTGTGAACCGTCACACGCCCAGAAAAGAGCTGTCCGACACTGTAACAGAACTGTAAAGGAGAAGTACATCATGAAAGCAATCTTTATCAATGGAAGTCCCCGAAAAAACTGGAATACGGCTCAAATGCTGGACAACGCCATGCAGGGTACCGCAGATGCCGGTTTTGAGGTAGAACGAGTCAACCTGTTTGATTATGAGTTTACCGGGTGCAAGAGCTGCTTCGCCTGTAAGATCAAAAACAGCAAGACAAACGGGATCTGTGCCATCCGCGACAGCATCCGGCCTGTGATTGAAAAATGTCAGGATTCGGACGTGATCGTTATCGGCAGCCCTGTCTATTTCGGCTATCCGACGGGCTCGGTACGCTCGCTGGTGGAACGGCTGCTGTTTCCACTGGACACCTATCTTTTTGACGAACAGGGCAACCGGATGAAGGTGCCGCATAAGCCGGTGCAGACGGCTCTCATCTACACCATGAACTGTCCGGAGAAGCTCTCTCATAAGGTTGGCTATGATACGCTGCTTGGATTTACCGGAACAGAAATGGGAAGACTGTATGGATACAACGAGATTCTTTGCAGTTATGAGACCCTCCAGTTTAAGGATTACTCCCGCTATGACATGAACCTGTTTTCCGAAGAGCAGCGCAAAGAACGTCATGAGACGCAATTCCCGGTCGATCTGCAGAACGCATATGATCTGGGCAAACGTCTGGCACAGAAAGCAGTGGAGGCAAACGCATGAAGATCGTAGCCGTGAACGGCGGTCCTCGCAAAAACTGCAACACAGCCCAGCTGCTGGACTCATTTCTGAATGGTGTCAGAGAAGCAGCACCGGATGCAGAAATAGAAGTGATCCATCTCTACGATTACCTGTATACCGGCTGTAAAAGCTGCTTTGCCTGTCAGCTGACGGCAAACAGGGAGAATCTCGGATGTCGGGTAAAGGACAGTATCACCGATCTTTTGAAGGACACATTTCATGCAGATGGCATCGTCTTTGCCTCGCCGATTTATTATCTGAACGTCACCGCCCAGCTCCGCGCCTTCTGGGAGCGGCTGCTCTACCCCGGACACTCTCCGAAGAAGATTCCGACTGCCGTCATTTACACGATGAACATGAATGAGGCGCAGGAGCAAAAGTTTGCCGCAAGTCCTCTGCAAATCATCGACATGTATCTGACAGACTGCTTTGGTATGCCGCCGGAGACGATTCACTCCTACAACACTTTCCAGTTCAACGACCGTCCGGCTCTGAATGAAGATTTCAGACGGCCTGTGGAGGAAAAGAAAAAGCACCGGGAAGAGCAGTTCCCCAAGGATCTGCAAGCCGCATTTATCTCAGGAAAACAGATGGTGCTTAGAATACAGAATCTCTAAAGTATGACACAGCCACTGATTTTCAGTGGCTGTGAGCTTATTTGTGAGTTTATTAAAGAAGGCGGCTCATGATCTCATGAAGCCGCCCAGACTCTCACCGGCCATCTGAAATATGCCCTTGATCACTCCAGTCCCAGCAGTGATCAGGGCCAAAATATCTCCATTACAATCAGGATCGCTATAGAATTCCATGTATGCTGCATAAAGATGAAGACGATGCAGCCAAAAACAATGAGTGCAAGAATGTCAGCATTCTTGGTGAGCGTATAAATTGGAAAGCGTGAAAACGCGTAGCTCACACGAAGTGTGATTTCTGGGTTTGGGAGGTGTTCCCAACGAGCCGGTGCAGAAATTGGCGCAGGTCCGATTCCGGACATGCTTGCCAATTTGCAAAACCTGTATGTGCAGGCCCTGCTTGCCAAGTAGTAAACATGGACGGCAATGCACTGCTTGCCAGGTACTGAAACCTTGTGCAGCAGGACGTTGACGCCAAAAACCGTGCTGGTACAATTACGATGGTCCTGAAAAGGATTCTTTGGGGAAATCGGGTTTGCCTGATTCGTTGATCGGTTCCCGTCCCTGAGTTTACCGGGTTCCGATATGGTATCTGTCCGACAGGATGGATACGGTAAGGCTGTATCAGGGCAGCCGTCGGCTGTTTGATAGCCGGGTTACATAGAAGCATATCAGCAAAGGCGGGCTTCCATGCTCGTCTGTTGGTGCGTTTCTATGTGACCCGGCTCTTTTTGAGCGATAAGGCCGACAGAGCGTCCATATCTGCTATGATCTGATAGGGTTCATCCCCCTGAGTGAACTGATGGAACAGGAAATGGCATGACCCGAAGATCATGCCATTTCCGAAAAATTATAAAACTGTTTTACAAGCCCCGGCCGAACGGTCTCAGTTGTTTTTAGTTCTCCGTGAACGGTTCCACGCTGATCAGCACGGCTGTGTCCGGATACTTTTCCAGGATCTTTTCGGAGAGTTCCTTGCGGAAGGCTCTGTAGTCCCGGACAGTGAATTCCACCAGGGCAGTGAAGCGGATCTCCCGGTATTCGGTGCTGTAGTCAAAGGCCCGCATCTGCCGGGCTCCGTCCATAGCCAGCAGTTTTTCTTCACAGTATTCCCGGGCTTCCAGGACAGCGGGATCGGTTGTGTTGACAGAATGTATGTCGAAGTTCAGATCGATGCCGCAGGCACTCCGTACGGCCCTTCTGGCATGTTCTGTGATACGTACGGCTTCATCCAGGGACAGATGATCGGGCAGGGCAATATGCACGGAACCTTCCTGGTTCAAAGGCCCGTAATTGTGCAGGATCAGATGATACGCATCCAGGATTTCCGGCTGGCGGCGGATTACCTCATAGATTTTCCGAGACAGCTCTGTATCGGTGCGCTCACCCAGCAGGGAATTGACCGCATTCTTCAGCAGATTATTGCCGGTGCGCATCAGCAGCAGCGATACAACTGCCGCAACATAGGCGTCCGCATTGAGGTCGGTCAGCTGCACGACAATGACACAGATCAAAGCTGCAATCGACTGGATAATGTCTATGCGCTGTTCCTGGCCGGAACCGATCAGGACATCGAAATTGTATTTCTTTCCGGTGCGCAGATGGTAGGCGGACAGCAGGAATTTTACGATAACCGAAATCACCAGAATGATGATGCCGGTGATGCTGAATTCGGTTTCCTCCGGCGTAAAGATACGTGACACGCTTTCATAGAACAGGTTCCAGCCCGTCCACATGATGAGAATCGCAACGGCAAGTCCGGCAAGGTATTCAAGTCTGCCGTAACCGTGGGGATGCTTGGCATCGGGTGCACGCTGGGCAAGCCGGCTGGATATGACGGTGATGATGGAAGAAATGCAGTCGGAGAAGTTGTTGAAACCATCGGACATAACAGTGATGGAGTTTGCGGCAAAGCCAATCAGAATCTTGGTGCCCGCAAGCAGTGCATTGACTGTGATGCCGATTATGCCGGCTTTTGTAATCGCGGCTGTGCGTTCCGAATTTGCAGTGTTCATATTTGGATTATAGTACACCATAATGGGGAAATGCTACGGCATGCGGCGGTACTGCATCGGTGTCATGCCTTCGGAAGCTCTGAAGATACGGGCGAAATAGTTGCTGTCGGGGATACCGCATTCAGCAGCGACTGCAGAGATTGGCAGGTCTGTGTCTTTCAGTAACTGCTTTGCATAGTCTGTGCGCAGTTTGTTCAGATACCGGTTATACGTCATGCCGGTTTCCTTACGGAACAAAGCAGACAGATAATTCGGTGTCACACCGAAATGCCGGGCGGTATCTGCAAGGGTAATGTTTCCACTGAAGCCTGCGGCTGTATAATCGGTGACGGCCTGGATCAGGGCGGAACGGACCGGGGTGTTTTTATCACGCACCAGCCGGCAGTACTCTTTCAGGATATCATCGCGGATGATCTGCAGTTCGCCTGTATCCGAGGCATTTTCAATCTGCAGGGCATACTGTCTGGAACAGCGGTTCAGCTCCACGGGATGCACACCGCTCTGCAGGGCAGCAATCCGGCACAGGGTATTGAGGACGATGCTGTAGTTCTTGAAGTCACGCAGGGTGGTGCTTCTTGCCTCGACACCGAAGGAGCTTAGCCGGTTGATTGCGGATACGGCGCCTGAGTAATTGCCTTCACGGATGCGCTGCATCATCAGCTGTTCACGGCTGTAGCGCTGTTCAATATAGTCCTGGGCAGGCTGGGGATGTTCCTCGGTTCTTTTGATTTCGGTGAAGGAGGCGGGAAAGCGCATCTCCCAGCGCTGTACTTCAAACCCGTCGGCACCGTAGGATTCGATGCAGTGAGCATGCACGACCGCATCCAGCAGGTTTGCATCACGGACTTTCGGTACGGAAGCGTAATAATCACGGAGGTATTCTTTCTCCGAACCGTTCACTTTAAACGGTCTGCAGATACGGTTGATATCGGCAGGACTCATATCATTGTTCAGATACGGACCGACCAGCCAGAGTTTGCCGGTCTGTTTGTCTTTTCCGTATATGTAGCAGCAGCTGAACGCATCCTGGATGAACCAGACGTTGATGAAGTTCTTATCTGTCTGTTCCGGCGGCAGGGTTTCGGAAAAGGGTGTCTGACTGCCGAACAGCGTACTGCGCAGACCGCCGTCAGGGAAGCCGTTCATGACGGTTACCGGCAGTTCCAGCAAAGAGAACGGTATACGCATTTCCGCAAGCAGGCGGACCATAAAAGCAGGGTGCTGATTGACCATAGCAGGTTCCTCCGTTACGGAAATTGTAGCAAAGTCCTCATCAGTAGAAAAGTGCTTATATACAGTAGAAATATGCTATAAACGAAAAAGTGCATATTTTACAATATCAGTAAAGAGAGTGATGGCAATGAACAGAAACCAGAAGATATTTGAATCAGAATCGGTTTGGAAATCCATCTTTGCCATGGCTGTGCCGTCTTTGATTACCATATTGGTCATGCTTTTTTACAACATGGCGGATATGTTCTTCATCGGACAGCTCGGCAATACGTCATATGTAGCGGCGGTGTCACTGGTCACACCGGTGTTCTCGATGCTGATGGCACTGGCATCCATGATCGGTGCCGGCGGTTCTGTCATTATTTCAGCTGCTTTGGGCGGCGGTGACCGTAAGAAAGCAACAGGCTGTTCGGCAGCCTGTATATGGAGTGCAATCCTTCTCGGGGCTGTGCTGGCGGTTCTCCTCAATGTATTCAAAGGCGGTCTGCTTACTTTCCTAGGAGCCCGTGAAGATACCATAGGACCTGCTTCAACATATCTGTCAGTGCTGACGCTGGGCGCACCGTTTATGATGATGTGCACCGCATGCGGCACACTGGTCCGCGCGGAAGGCGCCGTGCAGGCAAGTCTCTTCGGAAACCTGGCCGGAACGGTAACGAATATCCTGCTGGATCCGCTGTTTATTCTGGTATTCCGCTGGGGCACGGCAGGTGCTGCTGCAGCGACAGTAATCGGCAATCTGCTTGGTGCAGCATTCTATATTCACTTCATACTCCGGAAGTCGGCAGCCATGAGTCTTTCCCCGCAGGAAGCACAGCAGAACAAAGCAGTTATGCTGGAAGTCATTCCTCTCGGTATTCCGAATGCGGTCAATACACTGCTCTCAGGCTTTGCCTCAACGTTCTCCAACCGTATACTGGCCGGTTACAGCACCATGCATATTGCTTCGGTGGCAGCCTCCGGTAAGATCAGCATGCTGATAACAATGGTGCAGATGGGTATCTGTATGGGTGTGCAGCCGCTGATTGCATATCACTACGGATCCGGCAATAAAGAAAAGCTGAATGAGGTGCTGAAGAAGACAACACTGCTTACGGTCATCGTGGGACTTTGTGCAACGGTCTTCTGCATTCTCTTCAGACATACACTGATCGGACTCTTTCTCAAGGAACCGGAAGCAGCTGAACTAGGCAGCAAATATGTTCTGTATCTGATTGCCGGCTCTGCTTTCCTCGGCTTCTATTACATAAGCTCCAGTTATCTTCAGGCAACAAAACACGCAGCCCAGGCAACCCTCGTATCGACGATGCGTCAGGGTGCTCTGCTGATCCCGCTGCTGTTTGTAATGAATCACTTCTTCGGGTTTATCGGAATCGGTATTGCGCATATTGCGGCAGACATCATCGCTGCGGCCGGCGCATTCATACTGTTTCTGACAACGCATAACAAATATCTCAGAAAAGGAGCAGAATTATGAGAACAGTCACTAGTCTTTGCGACAACTGGTATTTTTCGAAAACTTCCGAGATTCCTGCATGCCTTCACGCATCCTGGGAATGCGTAACACTGCCGCATACCTGGAATAATAAGGACGGTCAGGACGGCGGCAATGATTACTGGCGCGGTACAGCCTGCTATGCAAAGGAACTCAATGTTCCCACACATGCGGATGACGACCGTGTTTTCCTGGAAGTAAAGGGTGCTGCCATGAGTGTATGTGTCTTCCTGAACGGGAAGAAACTCGCTGAACACAGAGGCGGCTATTCACTCTTCAGGGTTGATCTGACCGATGATCTGGCAGATACCAATCTGCTTTGCATCACTGTCGACAACTCCGAAAATGATGTTGTATATCCGCAGAAAGCAGACTTCACATTCTACGGCGGTCTCTACAGGGAAGTCAGTCTTGTTACCGTACCGGCTGCGCACTTTGAACTGGTGAAGGACGGTTCATCCGGACTGAAGATCACTCCGGAAGTATTCCTTGATGAACACCGTGCAGTTGTCAGAACAGAAGCCTGGTGCACAGGCGGTGATGCCGTACGCTTTGTAACGGCAGGCCAGGAAAAAACAGCAGACATCAAAGACGGTTATGCATGCGCTGAGTTTGAAATCGAAAATGTGCATCTGTGGGACGGTCTTGATGACCCGTACATGTATGCATGTGAAGCGGTGCTGCTGGAAAACGGTGAAGAGAAAGATACTGTCTGCAGCAAATACGGTTGCCGCACATTCAGAATTGACCCGGAGAAGGGCTTCTTCCTCAATGGCAGGTCCTATCCGCTGCGCGGTGTTTCAAGACATCAGGACAGAGCTGAGCTCGGCAATGCCCTGACCATCAAGGAACACAGAGAAGACATGGAGATGATCCGTGAAATCGGCGCCAATACGATCCGTCTTGCCCATTACCAGCATGCCCAGGAATTCTATGATCTCTGCGATGAATACGGTATGGTCGTATGGGCTGAGATTCCGTATATCACAATGCATATGGACAACGGCAGAGAGAATACCATCACCCAGATGCGTGAGCTGATCACACAGTGCTACAACCATCCGTCCATCGTATGCTGGGGACTGTCCAATGAAATCACCGCATCCGGCAAAGTCACGGAGAGCCTGATGGAGAATCACCGGGAACTCAATGATCTCTGCCACAGAATGGATGCGACAAGACCGACCGTCATGGCACATGCATTCATGCTTGAGCAGGAAAGCGAACTGATTCCGATTGCTGATCTTGCCAGCTATAACCTCTACTTCGGATGGTATCTCGGTGAACTGGAACAGAATGATTCCTTCTTTGATGAATACCATGCCAAGTATCCGAATCGTGTCATCGGTTTCTCCGAATACGGTGCCGATGCCAACCCGCAGTATCAGGATTCCAATCCCGAACGCGGTGATTACAGCGAAACATACCAGTGCGTCTATCATGAGCACATTCTCAAGTGCATCGAAGAAAGACCGTATCTGTGGGCAACCCACGTCTGGAATATGTTCGACTTTGCGGCTGACGGCAGAGATGAAGGCGGCAAGCACGGTGTGAACCAGAAGGGTCTTGTGACCATGGACCGCGCCGTTAAGAAAGATGCGTTCTATCTGTACAAGGCAGCTTGGAATAAGAAGGATGCATTTGTGCATCTGTGCGGACGCAGATACGTCAACCGCTGCGAGGATAAAACAGAAGTAAAGGTCTATTCCAACCAGCCGGCTGTGGAGCTGTATGTGGACGGTGCACTCTTTGCCAAGCAGGAAGGAAAGACGGTATTTGTATTCGAAGTTCCGCTGAGCGGCGAACATGTCATTGAGGCACGTGCCGGCGAATGCACGGATACCATCAGGGTCTGCAGAGCTGCAGAACAGGATTCCTCCTACCAGTTCCGTCAGAAGGGTGAAGTGATCAACTGGTTCGATAAGGAATCATTCAAGGATGACTGCTTCTCCATCAAGGATACACTCGGTGATCTGATGAAGCATCCGGTTGCCGGACAGATCATCGGCAGACTGATGGACGGTGTGCATAAGAGCAGAGGCGATGTCGCAAAGGAAGCTTCCGGCAATGCGAACCTGCAGAAGATGATGGCAGGCATGAAGCTGGAATCACTGCTGAAGCAGGCCGGACCAGCAGTAAAAGCAGAACAGATCGTTGCGCTGAACGAAGCACTGCAGAAGATCAAGAAGAACTGACAATAACAAAGCAGAGGCTGTAACAGTTGAAAAGCTGTTATAGCCTCTTTTGAATTGGTAAAATGGAGATATGAAAAGTGCTAATCAAGTACTAGCCCTACCTGATCAGCGAACATATTATAATGCTGTTCAGCTGGTTATGCCAATCGATG
>JAFUCL010000046.1 GCA_017459725.1 Solobacterium sp.
ATATTTCCACGGGTGTCAGATGATTGATAAATTCCTGATTGATCAACATATTCTCTACCTCTTCATAGCCAGAATAGTCCTCTTTCAGGTTTTCGGTGTGCAGTTTATAGTACATCAACTATTTCTTTGAAAAGAGCGATAATTTATAAAAATAGGGAACTCTATTATGAATAAAAAGGTACGTTATAATCAGGAAGAGGCTCTGGAAGCGATGCGGACAAGACTGCACCGGCTTCGCAAAAAAGCACATTATACGCAGGCAGAACTTGGCACTATGCTGGGCATAAGTGCTCAGACTGTATCCAGTTATGAAAACGGTACGATCATCCCGGGCCCGGAAGTGCTGCTCTGTTACTGCGATATTTTCAAATGTGACTGCAATTATCTTATGCACGGCATTGAAGAGACTATGGAGACGGATAAAATCAGTCTCAGAGCAGATGAAAAACAGATGCTGCTGGCTTACCGGCACTGTGAGGACTGGAAAAAGAAAGCTTTGCTTTCACTTGCCCATGATTCGGAAATCAATTGACAGTATTATCTTTTAAAGGTCCGTATGATAAATTCGGCCGTGAGCTGCAGGGAGGAGACTTCCTGCAGTTTCTTTTTGCCTTCCTGACCGGTCCGCCATGCATAGGGTGTCATCCGGAAGAGATCATTCAGTTCTTCCTGCGTACAGGTGAATGTACTGCGGATGACGTTCTCATCTGTCATGGTCAGCTTCTGCAGGGTATTCTCCGTGCGGTTGCGGTACGGGGTATCATAGAGAACTTCCTTGAGTTCAAAGAGATGATCGCGTCCGGGGGTGACCTGAATGAGGGAGCCGTCTGTTTTCAGCAAACGCAGAATCTCATCTTCTGCACACGGCGCAAAACAGGTGAGGGCAGCGTCCAGACAATGATCGGGCAGCGGCAGACGGAAGATGGATGCCAGAACATACTGTGTGCTGTGATCGTGCTTTGCGGCATGGATCAGGGCTGTCTTGGAAAGGTCGAATCCGTACTTTTCTTCTGCGTCCAGAGCACCTGTGTAATAGCCTTCGCCGCAGCCGAGATCCGCAAGACACGCAGGTTTCAGACTGTTTACGGTATCCTGCAGGGCGCTGCGCAGGAAGGCATAGTGTCCGCTTTCGAGAAAACGGGTCCTTGCTTTGATCATCTGTTCATCATCGCCATGCGCGGAACCCTGACGCCGGTTCAGGTTCAGATAGCCGCTGGCGGCATAGTCAAAGGAATGTCCCAGCGGACAGACAGCAGTGTTATTGATACGGGAAAGGGGATTCCCGCAGATCGGACATATCAGTTTCATACAGCTATTGTAACATACTGCGCAAGTATTGACTGGCGGTCAGTCAGTTGTTATATTTACAGCGGGAGGTGAAGGCATGGCGGAGAGCAGAGACAGTGAGCAGCGCCGTGAGGAATTCATCAGGGCTGCCGAGAAGCTGTTCAAGACAAACGGCATTATGGATACAACCGTCAATGCCATCGTCCGCGAAGTGGATGTGGCAAAAGGTCTGTTCTACTATTACTTCAAATCCAAGGATGATGTGATCGAGGCAATTGCCCGGCAGTACAGCAAAGCATTTGAAAAGACAATCGGCAGATCGCTGAACAGGGATGATTATGATGAGCGCCTGCATCAGTTCACTGAGAATGTGATTGTTTCCTTCCGGGAGCTGTGGGGGAATCTGCGCGGTGAGAATGAGAACATCGATCTTTCCATTCTTTCCAACAGAACTCTGGATGAAACAAAGGCGATTGCGGCGGATGTGCTGAAGAAACTGCTGGATGAAGGCATTGCGGCAGGAAAGCTGCAGATTACGAATTCAAGGTATTATGCGGATATCATCATCGGCGGTATTGCGGATCTGATCCGTCAGAATCAGGCGGATCCGGATGAGATAAAGAAGATCATCAATGATATGATTGACATGATGAGGAAGGAGTCAAAATGAGCGACTGGAAAAAGTATACGGACATTCTGTCAAAGATTGCGGAAAAGAGCGCGGAGAAACTCAGCGGCACAACCAAGGATCTTTCGAAAAAGGTTAATGCGGAGCGCAAGAAGCTGGAAGTGAAGTCACAGATCGGACAGCATGAGCGTCAGATCACCAAGGCATATGAAAGGCTCGGTGAAGCATACTACAAGCATACGGTGTCCGGCACACCCATGGACGGTCTGGACGATATCATGGAAGTGATCCGTTCCAATCAGAAAGTCATCTCGCTTCTGGAGATACAGCTGAAACAGCTTGATAACTGAGTGTCCCGTAGAGGACACTCTTTTATGTTAGGATAGGGGTATGAGCGGACAGAGAAAAACAGCGGTTATAACAGGGGGATCGGAAGGCATCGGCTTTGCTTTGGCGGAGTGTTTTGCCCGTGACGGTTATGACATTGTGCTGTGTGCGAGAAATGAAGAGAAACTGCAGAGAGCGGCGGCAAAGCTGCAGGCATACGGTACACAGGTACGCACCATTGCCCTGGATCTCACTGCGGAAAATGCGCCTGAAGAGCTGTTTGCGCGCTGTCCGGATGCGGATGTGCTGGTGAACAATGCCGGAACCGGTGCCAACGGACTGCTGTGGCAGGTGCCTCAGGAAGTCAGCAGACAGATCACGAAACTGAATATCGAAGTGCCGCTTGCCCTGATGAAGCTGTATCTGAAGCGCATGTGTGAAAGAGGTGCAGGGGAGATCATCAACCTCGGTTCCACCGGTGCTTTTCAGCCGGGACCATACATTGCGGAATACTATGCGTCCAAGAGTTATATACTGAGCATTTCGCAGGCTGCCGACCTTGAGGCAAAGCAGTACGGGGTGCGGGTATACTGTTTCTCGCCGGGACCCACTGCGACAGCGTTCTATGCCAAAACGGGAGGCCATATGCCGTCCTTTGCCATGTCGGCGGAAGAAGCTGCCCGGTATATGTATGCCCACCGCGGAGGAAAGTGCGTGGTCGTGCCGGGACTCATCAACCGCCTGGCAAGGCTTGCGCCGCAGGGCATGCGCTCGCGTTTCGTCATGGCAAGCAAGAAAAAACACCTGAAGTGAATCAGGTGTTCTGTTCCGTATTGCGGGAGCGCTGTGAATACTCGCATCCGCAGTAATCCTGGCTGTACAGGTTATATAGTTTTACAAGCTCATCGCGGCGCTGCTGGCCGCCTTTTTTCTTGAAGTCCGAGCAGAAGTATTTGATGCCGGGGTATTTCTCCTGCAGGGCAAGACCGATCTCATTGAGCTTCTGACTGTCTTTCTGCCTGGAAATCGTCATGACGGTTGTGACATAGTCATAACCGTGTTCCTGCGCATACCTGTAAGCATCTTCGATCCGCATGGCATAGCAGTGAAAGCAGCGCTTCCAGCCTTCGGGATCATCCTTCCGGGGCTCCAGTTCCTTCATGTATGTTTCATGGTCATAGGGAAGCTCAACAAAGGCTATCTCCGTCTGCCAGGCTTCCTGCAGCAGTCTCTTCAGCTCATCACGGCGGCGGGTATATTCCTGTTCGGGCCAGATGTTGGAATTGCTGTAGAGGATCGTAATGTCAAAGTGCTCATGCAGGAATTCCAGCGGCCATGCCGCACAGACCCCGCAGCATACATGCAGAAGAAGCCTGGGCTTGTGATCATAGGTCCTGCGGATCTGCTCAAGTTCCTTTAATGAGGCCAGGTAGTAGTTTGTTTTGTTCGAGGCATGCCTGGAAAGAAGATATTCCCGGTATTCCTCTTCGTCACTCATTGGTGATGAACATGCAGTCACCGAAGGAGAAGAAACGGTATCTTTCATGCACGGCCTCCCTGTATGCACGCTCGGTGAGTTCTTTTCCGGCAAAGGAGGAGATCATCATCAGCAGCGTGGATTTCGGCAGGTGGAAGTTGGTCAGGATGCAGTCGACCGTATGCCACGCATAGCCGGGATAGATAAACAGTGTCGTTTCACCGGAACATTCCTCGAAGCGTCCGAAGCGGTTCCATACCGACTCCAGGGTGCGCACCGATGTGGTGCCGACCGCAATGATTCTTCTTCCTTCCGCTTTGGCAAGATTCAGTGCATCTGCCGTTTCACGGGACATTTCGTAGACTTCCGAATGCATGACATGCTCTTCGATATTCTCCGTGTCCATGGGCCTGAAGGTGCCAAGACCCACATGCAGTGTTACATCCAGAATCTGCACACCTTTCTGACGGAGTGCTTCAAATACTTCCGGGGTGAAGTGCAGACCGGCCGTCGGCGCAGCAGCACTGCCTTCCACTTTGGCATATACGGTCTGGTAGCGTTCGGGATCGTCGAGTTTCTCCTTGATGTAGGGAGGCAGGGGAACGGTGCCGAGTTCATCCAGAATCTCCGTGAAGATACCGTCATACAGCATCTTCATTTTGCGGATGCCTTTGTCGCCGATCTCCGTGCACCGGGCACGCAGTCTGCCGTCATGGAAAGAAACAACGGTGCCGATCTTGACCGTACGGGCATTGCCGACGAGGCATTCCCAGATGTCATCGGGAAGCTGCTTCAGCAGCAGAACCTCCACATGTGCACCGGTTTCCTCCTTGGTACCGAACAGACGGGCGGGAATGACGCGGGTGTTGTTGCGCACCAGCACATCGCCTGCGTGCATATACTCAACGATATCGTAAAAATGGCGGTGTTCCAGCACACCGCTGTTTTTGTGTACGGCCATCATCCGGGAAGATTTCCGGTCGGCCAGGGGTGTCTGCGCAATCAGTTCCTGCGGCAGTTCATAATCAAATTCACTTGTTTTCATACGTGTTCAGTTTACAGCAGACAGAAAAATACGCAACTGAAAAAGCACATCCGCAGATGTACTTTCAGAAGTATGTCTTGCAGGAAATCACTCTGCCGAGAATGCGCACGGGGATGGAGCGGATTTCTTTGCTGCTGAAGTAGCGGTTCTCAACCTCGGGATTGGCTGCCTCCAGGATCATCATATTATCCTTGTAGACAACCCGTTTGACCGTGACCTCATCACCGATCAGCACCACACCGACCTTGCCGCTTTCCAGGGTATCGCAGCGCTGCACAAGGACAAGCGAACCGTCCAGGATGCCGATGCCGTTCATGGAGTCACCGGATACCTTCAGATAGAAGTCTCCGTTCCGGCGGTCGGAAAGGGATACTTCCTCTTCACCGAGATAGTTCTCTTCCGCAAAGAGATCATAACCGGCTCTTACATATCCAAGGACAGGTATCTTGACCGTAATATCCATGCCTTTCAGCACCGGTTCAATATTGTATCCGACCGTCTCGCTCAGCTTTTCAAGCGCTTCACTGCTCAGTCTTCTGATTTCACCGCTGCTCCAGCGGGATACCGTGGAGCGGGTAACACCGACACGGCGGGCAATCTCACTGTCACTGGCGCCTGTTTTCTTTTTGTAGTCAAGGATTACGTCTTTCAGTTCCATGGCACCATTGTAGCAGACATGCGACACAATTGCAAAAGTGACATACAATCTGTTGCATAATATATTGAATTATGCAACAAAAGGACTATAATCAGAACTGTGAGGACATCATGAAGGAACGGGTTATATTCCATATTGATATCAACCACTGCTACGCGCAGATTGAGGAAATGAAGTATCCGCAGCTGCGTGAAGTTCCGATGGCAGTCGGCGGTCATGAGGAAAAAAGACACGGGATCATCCTTGCCAAGAACGATCTTGCAAAGAAGGCAGGGGTGCTGACCGGTGAAAGTCTGCGGGAGGCTAAGGAAGCCTGTCCGGATCTTCTGATCATTCCTCCGCAGTACGAAGATTATACGTATTACACAGGTCTTGTGAAGGACATCTACCGTGAGTACAGCAGCCAGGTGGAATCATTCGGTCTGGATGAGGCATGGGTGGACTTCACCGGTTCAAGACATCTGTTCGGCGATCCGCTGCAGACGGCAGAGGAGATCCGCAATCGTGTATACCGGGAAATCGGCCTGACGGTATCGGTGGGGGTTTCCTGGAACAAGATCTTTGCCAAGTTCGGCAGTGATCTCAAGGATCCTTCCGGGATTGCGGTCATTACGAAGGACAACTACCGGGATAAGGTATGGCCGGCGCCGGTGCGGGATCTGCTGTATGTCGGTCCGGCAACGGAGCGCAAGCTGAAGTCACGCGGCATCTACACGATCGGTGATCTGGCCGGGTATCCGGTGCAGCATCTGAAGAAGGCAATGGGTGTGGCCGGGGAAGTGATTTCGGTATTTGCCAACGGCGGCGACTGCAGCGAAGTGACGGAAAACGGCTATGCTTCACCGATCAAGTCGGTCGGCAATTCCATGACGATGGTCCATGACGTGGACAATGCGGAGGATCTGCGGCCGGTCTATTACGTTCTCTGTGAGGCAATCGCTTCGCGGCTGAAGGATGCCGGCATGGAGGGGGATGTGATCTCCGTATCCGTGCGTTCCAGCGGTCTGGAGTGGTTCATGAAACAGAGGAAGCTTCCGCGGCGCACCAATGTCAGTGAGGAAATCCTGCATGCGGTCATGGAGCTTCTGGAGACATCCTACAGCTTTGATACACCGCTGCGGGCAGTCGGGGCTTCCGTGTCCGGTCTGCGGCCGGCGGGATCCTTCCGGCAGTTGTCGCTGCTGGAGGATGAGGAGAAGCATGAGAAGGCAAGACGGATTGATTATGCGATGGATCAGATACGGGGACAGTACGGTTTCTATGCAGTGCGGCGTGCCTGTACGGTAATTGACAGACCGCTGACCGAATTCAATCCGAAGGATGACCATACGATTCATCCGATCGGGTATTTTCAGGGAAGGAAGATGAGCGATGGAACTTTATAAAAGATATGTGGATGTGGTGCTGATGCAGAAGAAGACAGGCAGGATCGTTCCTCTGTATCTGTTCTGGGAAGACGGCAGAAAATACAAGATTGATAAAGTGATCAGTGCGGAGCGGAGGGCTTCACCGGTGGGCGGATGTGGTATTCGGTATGCGTGTATGATTCAGGGTGAACGCCGTAATCTGTATCTGGAAAAGGATAAATGGTTTATTGAGAGTTATCAGCCGTGAGATATGTCAGGAAGCAGAAATGCTTCCTTTCTTTCTGTGCGGATATGTTTCATAAAGCACCGCGGTTGTTGCATATGTTTTTGGCTGAGGCGGGTGTATGATACCTCATGGTATTCGGGGGGATTATATGAACCGGAAATATGTGCTTGTTATGATTGCACTGTGCGGGCTGGCTGGTGCTTCGCTCGGCATCTGCTTCAATACATCAGGTTTGTTCTATACAGCAGTGGCGGATGATCTCGGAGTAGGCAGAGCAGCGGTCGCCATGACCAATACGATCTGTCTGCTGGTCGGCAGTGCTGCCCAGATGATCACCGCAAAGATCATGCGGGAAGAGACACTGCGGCCGATTATCCTGACGGCAGTGGTAAGTCTCGTGGTGCCGACGATGCTGATGTCGCGGGTGCACGCTGTCTGGCATCTGTATGTGCTGAATTTTATAAGAGGCAT
The DNA here is from genome assembly GCA_017459725.1 of Solobacterium sp. GTDB lineage: Bacteria > Bacillota_I > Bacilli_A > Erysipelotrichales > Erysipelotrichaceae > Bulleidia. The sequence goes on from JAFUCL010000046.1 coordinate 7,487, forward strand.
CGGTTACGGCATGACCGGCATGGTGCTGGTAACCTTTGTGATCAATCACTGGTTTATTGCCAAACTCGGCATGATGACCAGTATTGCCATGGCGTTTTCGGGAGTTCCCGGTGTGCTGTTTTCGCCGCTGATTACGCAGGTGATCAATTCGTTCGGCTGGCGCATCGGCTATGTGTTTGTGGCAGGGCTGATCCTGCTGTTTGATCTGCCGGCGCTGTTCATACGCTTTACCATCAGTCCGGAGACAATGGGCATGAAGGCATACGGTGCCGAAACACAGTCACGTCCGCAGCAGGAGCTCATCAAGGGTGCCCCGCAGGAATTCAACTACCGCTCCCCGGCGTTTATCCTGCTTACGCTGTTCTGTGTATCAGCAGCCGTGGCAGCAGCCATTCCGCAGCATATGCCGGCCTTTGCGGAAAGCACGGGCAGCAGTGCCCATGTTGGTTCGATGATGCTGTCATTCAGTATGGCCGCCAATATCCTCAGCAAGATCATCTACGGTGTGCTTGTGGACCGCCGCGGCACACAGTTCTCCATTCTGATCACGGCTGTCATCTGTGCGCTGGCATCACTGTCGCTGATTGTCTTCCACAGTCCGGCAGCCTTGCTTGCAGGAGCGTTCTTCTTCACGGTCACATACTGCAACTCTGCGGTAGGCAATGCCATGATGATCCGCGAGACGTTCGGCACCGACGGCTATGCCAAGGCGTATCCGGCAATCATATTTGTTTCCAACATCATGAATGCGCTGGCCGCATCCTTCTACGGTCTGCTGTATGATCTCACCGGGACATACGTGCTGATGTTTGTGGTCAGCCTGATCCTGCAGGGCATCATGATTGCCATAACCGTATACATGTACAGAAAGATCATCCCGCATAAAGAATAAAAGCCATCGTGAGATGACTTTTCATTTGGTATATATGCATTTGCCGTTAAGCCAGACGGAGAGCGGCTGTATGCCGTGCAGTTTGTGTACATCGGTTTCAAACGGATTCTCCGCAAGCACCGTGAAGTCGGCGAGATATCCCGCTTTGATCTGACCTTTGCAGTTTTCTTCAAAGCTTGCTTTTGCGGCAGATACGGTGAAGCTCTGCAGGGCTTCTTCAACCGTAAAGGCCTGTTCAGGCAGATACGGACCGGTGCCGTCCAGGGATGTGCGGGTCACGGCAAGTTCAATGCCTTCCATGACATCCGGTCTTTCCACCGGGCAGTCGGATCCGTTGGATACGGTCACACCATTGTCCAGCAGGGTCTTCCAGCTGTAACTGGATGCCGCAAGCTCCTTGCCGCAGCGCTGCTCGACAATGTGGTTGTCGTAGTCCAGGAAGATGCTCTGGGCGTAGATGTGCAGGTGCAGTTTCTGAATGCGCTCGAGCTGGTCGGGGCGGGTGATCTGACAGTGCACGATGCCGTGCCGGTGATCATCCCGCGGGCATTCCTGCATGGCCAGTTCAAAGGCATCCAGGATCATATCCAGACAGGCATCACCGATGGCATGCACCGCAATCTGCATTCCCACTCTGTTGGCATAGCTGATCAGGGTGCGCAGCTCCGTTTCAGAAAACAGCGGGAAGCCGCGGGTGGAGGAATCATCCGCATAGGGAATGCTGAGGTAGGCGGAGCGTCCGCCCAGGGATCCGTCTCCGAGCAGTTTCAGCGGACCGATGCGGAAGAAGGCATTACCTTTGCCGGTGATATTTCCTTTTCCGCAGAAAACCTTCAGGTCTTCGGGATCGGTCAGGTTGCACTGTTCATTGATGCGCACCGTGAGTTTTCCTTCTGCCGCCAGTTCTTCATATGCCTGATTGATCAGATACGGGGAAACGGCCCGTGACATGGAATAGTCATCGGTCTGGCAGGAGGTAATGCCGTAGGTATTCAGGGCATGGCAGGCCAGCAGGATCATTTCCTTGATTTCCTGCAGGTCAGGTGCCGGGATGACACGGTCGAGAAGGGTGATCGCATTGTCATACAGGATGCCGTTGGGTTCACCGTCCTGCATGCCGATTTCGCCGCCTGCGGGGGATACGGTATCTGCCGTAATGCCGGCTGCCTGCAGGGCTGCACTGTTGGCCGTGCATACGTGTCCGCATGCTCTTGTCAGTACAATCGGTATCTCTGAAGATATCCCGTCAAGATCGGTACGCTGCGGCATGCGGTGTATATCCGTAAAGTAATCCTGGTTCCATCCCCGTCCGCGGATCCACTGTCCTTTACGGGGCGGGTTGTTCTGTATATGTGTTCTGACGGTTTCAAGCAGATCATGCAGGGAAGCGGTATGTTCGGCCAGTTGCAGCAGCTTCAGCGACTGTCCGAAACCAAGCAGATGCATATGGGAATCGTTGAAGCCGGGTGTGACAAACTTTCCGGCAAGATCCACGCACTCCGCGGCAGGATCCGCCAGGGCCAGGATTTCGTCATCGGTGCCGGCTGCTTTGAAATAATTGTCTTCGGTGAGAAATGCTTCCTGCAGGGGTAAGCTGCCGGTGAACACTCTGCCGTGAATAAATACTCTCTGCATAGTTACTCTCATTTCTCCGGATGTCCGGTGAATCAAATTATAGGCAGTGCGTTCTGACTGCGTCAACCTGCGTATCCGTCTATGCTTTGCGAAAAATGAAGCCGTCTTTGTGATATCACTGTTAGATGTACATAAGCTATAATTTAAACGTTGTTTCAATTGACATGGAGGACAATCATGAATATTGCGGAATGGCCGATGTCTGAGCGTGAAATACGGAATGCACAGATGGCCTATGAAGCTGCAGCGGGCGGCATGGTGCTGCTCAGAAACGAAAATCATACACTGCCCCTGAAGGCGGACAGTCCGGTTGCACTGTTCGGCAACGGTGCGGTGAGAACGGTAAGGGGCGGCACGGGTTCCGGTGATCCGTTCAATGCCGGTGTCGGTTTCGGAGGTTCTTCGGAATACGATGTTGATCAGAGCGACAGATACCACATCCATGTACGGGATGCATTGGCGGCAGCGGGTGTGAAGATAGTGAACGGTGATCTGCTGGATGATCTTGCGGCCTATTACGATAAGACCAGAGAGGAAGCAGGAACATTCCTGATGGGTACCTTCCGGTGCCCGGAAAGGGAACTCAGCGAAGGGGAAGTTCTTAAAGCAGCAGAAAGCAGTGATACGGCGGTATTTGTGCTTTCCCGAAATTCCGGTGAAAGCTCCGACCGTAAGATGACCCAGACAGCCAGGGCGGGCGGTCAGGAATACGAAGCCGGCGATTATCAGATGGCAGAGAGTGAGAAGCATAATCTCGCTCTGCTCAGAAAACATTTCGGCAAACTTGTGGTCGTGCTGAATGTCGGCGGCATCATCGATATCAGTGAAGTGCTCTCGTTTACACCGGATGCAATTCTGCTGATGGGACTGGCCGGTCAGGAAGGCGGCAGGGCATGTGCGGATATTCTGCTCGGCAGTATCACACCCGGCGGCAAACTCACCGATACCTGGGCGGCGAAGTACAGTGATTATCCGGCATCTGCGACGTTTGCGGACAATGACGGCAATCATGATCAGGAATGGTACCGGGAAGGCATCTATGTCGGTTACCGGTGGTTTGATACATTCGGCATTGATCCGGTCTATGAATTCGGTTACGGTCTCAGCTATACGGACTTTGACGTACAGCTGCTGAATACCGCTCTGCGGGAGAACCTGATCTGTCTTGAATTCCGGGTGAAGAATACCGGAACATATGCCGGTACGGAAACGGTGCAGGTATACAGCTCGCTCAACGGCGGCAGGCTGCCGGTGCCGGTCTGTGAACTGCGGGCATACCACCGTACGGTGCTGCTGAAGCCTGCGGAAGAAGAAGTCTTCACGATTACGGTGCCGGTCGAAGATCTGCGCGTATTCAGTGAAGCGGACCATGCCTGGCTTCTGCAGAAAGGCACATATGTATTCTCCGCAGGTGTATCCTCAAGAAACAGACAGTTTGTGTGTGCGCTTGAGAATGACAGTGATGTGATCATCCAGAGAGTCAATCCGGTGCTTCCGGTTCCGGAGGATGTTGTTCTCGATGAACTCAAGGCACCGGAAAGAGAGGATATCTCCATCCTTGATCTTCCTGTATTCAGACTGGAAGCTTCCGCGGTGCACGGCAGTGATGCATATCCTGAGGCAAAGAGTGATGCGGTCACCACATATACAATGGATCCCGGTTATACAGCAGTCATGCCGTACGAGCAGGTGAAGCATTATGATAAACGCACCGTGATGTTTGATGAAGTGCTTGCCGGTACATCAACCATGGAAGAATTCCTTGCCCAGCTGAGCACGGCGGAACTGGCTGCCATCAACTGCGGCATGGCCATGAAGAGTGCGGCATCCGGATCAACAATGATCGGTGCTGCTTCCCGCCGGGTTCCCGGAGCTGCCGGTGAAACCAGCGATGTGCTGCTGAAGTACGGCGTTCCTTCCATCGTGGTGGCGGATGGTCCTGCCGGTATCCGTGTTGTGCGGAAGTATGAGCGCATGAAGGAAGACGGTACTCCGGAGACGGTATACCATCTTTGCACGGCATGGCCTTCGGGAACGCTGATTGCGCAGAGCTTTGATGAGGATCTCTGCCGGAGAATGGGCATGGCTATTGCGGATGAGCTGCAGGAGCTCGGCATTGCCATCCTGCTCGGACCGGGCATGAATATACACCGTGATCCGCTGTGCGGCAGAAACTTTGAATACTACTCCGAAGATCCGCTGATCTCGGGACGCTTTGCGGCGGCGGAGACACAGGGTGTGCAGTCCGTCAAAGGCTGCGGTACCTGCATCAAGCACTATGCGGCCAACAACCAGGAGACAAACCGCAACGCTGTTGATGAGTTCATTTCCGAAAGAACACTGCGGGAAATCTATCTCAGAGGCTTTGAGATTGCCGTTAAGGAATCACAGCCGCTGTCCATTATGTCTTCCTATAACAAGATCAACCATGTGCCGACCGCAGACAGCCGTGATCTCTGCACGGAGATTGCCAGAAACGAATGGGGCTATGAAGGCCTGATCATGACCGACTGGGGCGGCGGCAGCAGCATACCTTCCATCTCCATGCATGCGGGCAATGACCTGATCATGCCGGGCGGAGAAGGCAAAGTTATGTCCATCGTGCTTTCTCTGGAAAGACATGAACCGGACTTTGATGAAAGAGGACAGATCGTCTTCATCCCGATGTCCGTATACAGCAGAGCCGTGGAAGCACAGTGGAAGTCATTCCGCCTTGATCCGGAAGGAGATACGGAACTGTGCGTGAAGCTCGGTGAAGGACACCATGCCGAGATCAAAGATCACCTGGTACTCACTGACGGGGAAGTCATCTATACAAAGGCAGCTGACCGCAGACTGTTCAGAGGCGGCCGCGGCAAGGATATCTCACCGATGATTGAACCGCTCACCGATGCCTATGCACGGGTCAGTGAAAACGGGGATGCCGTTATCTACAGAGGCAGATATGTGATGGAGAATCCGCTGTGCATCGGCGATCTGCAGGCATGTGCTGCCAGAAATCTTCGCGTCATCATGAAAACCATGCAGTAAAACTGCGGAAAGGAAACCGATATGATCCGCGTAACCATCTGGAATGAAAACGTACAGGAGCGCATGGGTGTGCCCGGCAATGAGGATGTCAACCGTCCGGGACTGCCGCAGTCACTGCTGGATCAGTGTGCGGAAATGCGCCGTGTGCAGACAGACGGAGCCATGCACAATACGCTGAGAGATCTGATCAATGAAATGCCGGAGGCAGAAGTCAGGCACATTGCCACGCTGGAGATGCCGGAGTGCGGACTCAGCGAAGATGTGCTGAATGATACGGATGTGCTGATTTGGTGGTCGCATATCGCGCATGAGCGGGTTCCGGATGAAATCGCCATGCGGGTTGTGTCCCATGTACAGAGAGGCATGGGTTTCATTCCTCTGCATTCCTCCCATCTCTGCAAACCGTTCCGGTACCTGATGGGAACCACCGGCACACTGCGCTGGCGGGAAGGGGATTTCTGCAGAGTCTGGAATACATGTCCGACCCATCCGATTGCCGCAGGAATCGGTGATTACATTGAGCTTGATGAAGAGGAGATGTACGGAGAGTTCTTCGATATCCCCAAACCCGATGACATTGTCTCCATGAGCTGGTATGCGGGCGGTGAACTGTTCCGGTCGGGATGCACATGGACAAGGGGATACGGAAGAATCTTCTACTTCCAGCCCGGTCACGAAACAAACCGTTCCTACTTCAACCCGCAGATCCGCAGGATCATTCACAATGCCGTACAGTGGTGCGCAGAACCTGAGCACCGCACGGAAGAGAGAATCTGCCTGCCGGTGGCGGAACCAATGAAGAATACAAAGTAAAAGATGCGCTGTGCCGATTACTGACACAGCGCATTTCTCTTGAGGGGTAAAAGAAAACCGTACTTCCGTACGGCTTTGTGTGCAATGGCGCAGGAACAGGGATTTGAACCCTGGCACCCTGTTACAGGTCTACAAGCTTTCCAAGCCTGCCCCTTCAACCGCTTGGGTATTCCTGCACAACGATTGACGCTTAATAATAATACCACATCTTTTGATTTCGGCAAGAACTGTTTTCACTTACCGGAATAATTGTGCGGTTTCCTCAGGAAATTCCTCCCTGACAGCGTCGATTGCTTCCTCGCAGGCTTCCAGCTGTTCTTCACAGGCAAGGTCACCGCTGTCAATGCGGTCAAGATATCCCTCCACGGCGGAACGGTAGAAGACAATGGCATTGATCGGATCACAGTCTGCACCGATTCCTTCCTGAAGACAGCGGGCTACCCGGTAGTAGACATCCGGAGCGTTCCAGACATCCTGCCGGTATTCCACGGCGGATAGGGCATCCATATAGAAATCAGCTGCCTGCTCACGGTCGCTGTTCATCAGTCCCGGCACCCCGTCCCAGTAGAAGTCACCGATCCGCCACATCGCTTCCGGTTCACCGAGTGATGAAGCATCCTCATAGCAGCTCAGCGCTTCCTCGGCATCGGCTTCCACACCGTGACCGAACTGATAGCAGTTGCCCATCCGGCACAGGGCTGCGGAAGATCCCATATCGGCTGCCTTGCGGAAATAACGAAAAGCCTGTTCATAGTTGGCAGGCATACCGAGGCCTCTGTAGTAGGCTTCGCCGATGGACGCAATGGCTGCGGAACTGTCAAGTTCAGGTGTGTTTTCTTCTTCTGGATTCATGGCTTCTCCTTATCGCTACACTATTGTACCCATGATTCACGGAAAAGCAAATGATGAAAAGAAGGCAGACGTGGCGAAACCCCGTATTTCGTTGTAAAATAGCTGTTATGGGAAAGAATAGTGAAAAGAAGAATCGTAAGCTGAGCTTTAAGCCTCAGACGTGGATGTTTTTTACAGCAGCAGTTGTTCTGATTATACTGATTTCAGCGATTATGTTCAGAGGTTCCGCCGGCGGAAAGGATGAAAGCAAACCGACCGCATCACCGACAGCTTCGGCGACTCCGGCAGCCCAGGCAACCAAGGAACCGGAGAAAGAGGAATTTGACGGCACAACGCTGATCACAACGGACGATGCCGGCGCAGAGTATATCAAGGATACACTCTTCATGGGTGATTCCAATACAGCCCGTTTCCTGCGCTTTGTGGACAAGGGCGGAAAGACCTTCACTGATATTGACAACACGATTGGTGTGGTCGGCATGGGTGTGGATTCGATTGCATCTCTGCCGTGTCTTGATACATCATGGGGCAGACTGACCATGGTCTCGGCAGCCCAGGCCCTGACCCCCAAACGCATCATTATCATGTTTGGAACGAACAACCTTTCCGGAACAGATACAAACTCAGATTATTTTGTTTCGCGCTATGAAGCACAGCTGCAGGCAATTGAAAACGCCAGCCCTGATACAGCCCTGATCGTTTCGGCAATTCCGCCGGTGACGCAGAACCGCACATATGTGAATGTTTCCATCGAGCAGATTGACGCCTACAACGAAGGCATCCGCAAAATGTGCGAAGACCATGAATGGTATTTCCTGAACATTGCGGAAGGTCTCAAGGACGATTCCGGTTATGCAAACCCGGAATACTTTGACAGGGACGGCCTGCATTTCTCACAGCAGGGTCTCATCAAGCTCTTCGAATACATCCGTACGCATGCATGGCTGGCTGACAAGACAACGGAAACAGCTGCCAATGTACCGGCAATCTACGGTGTTCCGGACGGTCTGATCCAGATCAACCCGCTGACCAACGAAGAATTCGCCAACGAGAAGCCTGAATGCGGCATGAACGCATGGGGCGATGAAACCGGATGCTACTGCAATACCGGTTATGAAGGCGATGCATATGCAGGCTGTACGGCAATTCCGGAGGAAACGGAAGAACCCGAGCCTACACCGACGCCGACACCCACACCAACACCAACACCGAGTGCATCAACGGAACCGACCCCGACGCCTACACCGGATCCCGAACAGGCAGCTAAAGAAGCCTGTGAAGCAAAGGCAGGACATGTCTACAGTGAAGGTGTCTGCGGATGTGCGGCAGGTTTGGTTGATGACGGAAACGGCAACTGTGTGCAGCCGGCTACACCGGAACCGACCCAGGAAGCAACTCCTGAGCCGACCCCCGAACCGACCCCGGAACCGACACCAGAGCCAACCCCAGAGCCGACACCCGAGCCGACCCCGGAACCAACCCCGGTGCCTACCGCGGAACCGACTCCGGAGGCGACCCCTGAACAGACCGCGGAAGCAGCTCCGGAAACACCGGCTGAAAATCCTGAGGGGTAAATTATAAGCGGCACTGACAGTGTGCATGTATACTGTGATTGCATATAAATAATGAAGGAGTATTTCCTATGTATGATCTGGTAATCATCGGCGCCGGTATTACCGGTACGATGCTGGCAAGGAAGCTTTCCGCGTTTAAGCTGAAGGCAGTTTTGATTGACCGCGAAAACGACATTGCCAACGAAGCGACCATGGCCAATTCAGCGATTGTCCATACCGGCTATGACCCCGAAGAGGGAACTTTGAAGGGTCTTCTGAATGTCAGGGGAGCCAGGCAGTATGAACAGATCTGCCGTGATCTGCACTGCGGATACAAACTGACCGGTGCGTATGTGGCAGCCTGCGGGGAAGAAGAGGAAAAGGTCCAGGATGAACTGGCTGAGCGTGCCGAAAAGCGCGGCATTGCCTATGAATGGCTGAGCGGTGATGAAGCACGGACACACGAACCCAATCTCAGCAAACATGTCACCAGAGTACTGTCCTTTCCGGAAACCGCGGTGGTCTATCCGTGGGAGGTAGCAATCGCATGTGCGGAGGTAGCTGTTAACAACGGCACGGAGCTCAGACTGAATGAAACCGTATGCGCCATTGACCGCACTGACAGCGGCTGGTGTGTAAAGACCGATAAGGGTGAATATGAGACAAAGATCGTGATCAACGCTGCAGGTGTTGCGGCGGATAAGATCTACGGCATGGTCGGTGACCATCCCAGTTTCACCATGACCCCCAAAAAGGGAGAATACTTCGTTATCGACAATGATGTGCATTATACCGATCACATCATCTATCCGGTGCCGACCGCCAAGGGCAAGGGTGTTCTTGCCGTACCGACGGTATACGGTAATACACTGCTGGGACCCAATTCCGAGCGTGTTGAAGATCCGGATGAGCGCGGCTGCACATTTGCAGGTCTTGATTATGTGCGGGAGAATCTTGTCAAGATCATGAGGAACCCGCCGTTCAATAAGACGATCCGCAACTTTGCCGGTCTGCGTCCCTCCAGTTCCTGCAGTGATTTCATCATTGAGGAAGCACCGGATGCAGAGAATTTCATCAATGTCGCAAGCATTGAGTCACCGGGTCTTGCCAGTGCGCCTGCGGTTGCGGATTACGTGATCGAAGAGCTGCTGAAGGACAAGCTGACGTGGGATAAGAATCCTGATGCGCGCATGGACCGGGAAGCACCGGTTGTCATGGCAAAGCTCAGTGAAGAGGAAAAGAAAGCAAAAATTGCCGAGAATCCTCTTTATGGAAAGATCATCTGCCGCTGTGAACAGATCAGTGAAGGTGAAATCGTTGACTGCATCCGCAGAACCTGCGGAGCCCGCAGTGTCAAGGGTGTGAAGAAACGTGTCAGACCGGGTATGGGAAGATGCCAGGGCGGCTTCTGTGAGCCCAGAGTGCTGAATATCCTTGCCCGTGAGCTGAACTGCTCACCGCTTGATGTTGTGCTGGATTCTCCGGCTTCGAGGATCCTGGAAAAGGAGAACCGCTGATATGAAACACTATGATGCAGTTGTGATCGGCGGCGGCAGTGCAGGTTTGTCTGCGGCTGTGACGCTGAAGAAACAGGGAATCGAAAATATCATCGTTCTGGAAAAGGACGGCGAAACCGGCGGTATTCTGCAGCAGTGCATCCACAATGGATTCGGTCTGCAGACATTCAAGGAACAGCTGAGCGGACCGGCATATGCGGAGCGCTTCATTGACCAGGCTGCGGAAGCAGGGGTTGAAGTATTGACTGATACCATGGTTACCCATATCGGTGCCGATAAGACCATTGAGTATGTAAACAGCACAGAGGGATATGCAAAGATCCAGGCTGATGCCATTATCCTGGCGGTAGGCTGCTACGAAAGAAGCAGAGGCGCTGTGGAGATCCCCGGTGAAAGACCGACCGGTATCTATACGGCCGGACAGGCACAGAGATATCTGAACATTGACGGATATCTTGTCGGTAAGAAGGTATTCATTCTCGGTTCCGGTGATATCGGTCTGATCATGGCAAGACGTATGACGCTGGAAGGCGCAAAGGTATACGGTGTGGCAGAGCTGATGCCGTATTCCAACGGTCTGCCGCGTAATATCAAGCAGTGTCTGGAAGACTTCGGTATTCCGCTGTATCTGAGCCATACCGTTACGCATATCTACGGACATGACAGGCTGGAACGGATTGAAGTATCCGCTGTGGATGAAAAGCGCAAACCGGTTCCGGGCACTGAGATGTACTTTGATGTTGATACACTGCTCTTAAGTGTCGGTCTTATTCCTGAGAATCATCTGGCTGATGAGATCGGTGTGGTGATGAATCCGCGCACCAGAGGACCGGTCGTTGATGAGAACTATATGACCAGTGTGGAAGGTATCTTTGCCTGCGGCAACGGTCTGCATGTTCACGATCTGGTTGACTTTGTGACCATGGAAGCTGCCCGGGCTGCCGAAGGTGCTGCCCGCTGGCTGAAGAACGGCAGCAGCGCCGGACGGGTGATCCGTACGGAAGCAGGATCCAACGTCAGCTATATCGTGCCGGGTCTTCTGCATACCGATGCCATGCCCGGCAACGTAGAATTCTTCTTCCGGGTGACAAGACCGCTGGATGCCGGTGAGATCATCGTGCGCAGCGGGGAGAAGGTTCTGCGTACGCTCAAGAAGAAAAAACTGATGCCTTCCGAGATGGAAAGGGTGCTGCTTACAAAACAGCAGCTTACCGGACTGGAAGATAATCTGACGATTGAAGTAAAGGAGACGGAATGATATGGAGACAAAGGAACTGATCTGTGTCAACTGCCCGATGGGCTGCCGTGTATCCGTAACCATTGAGGCAGGGGAAGTGCTTTCCGTCACAGGCAACAGCTGCCCGCGCGGTGAAGCCTATGCAAGACAGGAGAGCATCCGGCCGATGCGTATCCTGACATCTACGGTAAAGATCGATCATGCCCTGCACAGAGTGCTTCCTGTCATTACCAGCAAGGATATTCCGCTGGATATGATGGATGCGGCAATGGAAGAAATACGCCGGGTGACAGTGGATGCACCGGTGAAGATGAATGACGTGCTGATTGAGAATCTGCTCGGCACGGGTGCGGATGTCATTGCGTCAAGATCAATGGACAGAATCTGAAAATGAAAACCTCCTGCGGGAGGTTTTTTCATGCACGAAAAAAGGAGGCACTGTGGCCTCCTTCGGTAAATCAGCCTTTGTTAGTTGTCGTTGTAAGCGGTCCGGTCAGAGTGACATCGAAGCTGAGCTCCTGTCCGTCTCTGAGCACCGTTACGTTGATTGTTTCACCGGGTTTGTGCTGTTTCAGAACAGCAGAGAGCTCGGTATAGGAATTGACCTCGGCACCGTCCGCACGGATGATCTGGTCACCGGCATGCAGACCTGCTTTGTCAGCACCGCCGCCGGACGCAATCTCCGCAATATAGAGACCTGCTTTCATGGTGCCGTTGTCCTGGGTGACCGTCTGCACGGTAACACCGAGGACAGCTCTGTCGGTGACTTTGCCGCTGGTGATCAGCTGTTCGGCAACATCCATGGCATCATTGATCGGGATGGCAAAGCCGATGCCTTCAATGGTTGCACCGCTGCTGGTGAAGCCGGAGTCTTTCGCATTGACGATACCGATCAGGTTGCCGTTGCCGTCGAAGAGTCCGCCGCCGGAGTTGCCGCTGTTGATCGCTGCGTTGGTCTGGATCAGGTTCATCGTTTCGTTGTTGATGGTGACCTGACGCTCAGCTGCGGAGATGATGCCGTTGGTGACACTGCCGCCCAGGGTACCGAGCGGGTTGCCGATAACGACTGCGGTATCACCGACCATGATCTGTGAGGAATCACCGATGGTGGCTGCGTTAAGGCCGGTTGCTTCAATCTTGATGACACCGATATCACTCTTGGAATCGGTTCCGATCAGTTTGGCTTCGTATTCGGATCCGTCATAGAGGGTAACGTTGATTGTTTCAGCACCTTCAACGACGTGGTTATTGGTGATGATATATCCGTTCTCGGCAATGATGACACCGGAACCTGCGGACTGCGATTCGTAGGTTGTAGGACCGCCGAAGAAACTGTATCCCTGTACCTGGCTTGTGCAGGTGATTTCAACTACGGAAGAGGATGCCTTGGCGGCAATCTGTCCGATTGTCATTCCGCCGCCTGAACTGACAACAGTCTGGGGAGCTGAATTCTCGGTATCTTCCGTGACATGGTTGATGACGGCTGCCGTACTGTCCTGATTGCTGAAGACACGGCGTTCCAGCCATGATCCTCCGAAACCTGCACCGAGTCCGACCACACCGGCCAGCAGGACCGTCAGGAATGTATGTCCTGCACTGCTCCTGGTCTTCGTTTTCTTCGGTGTCTGCTGCACCGGTTGCTGGTAATTCGGGATGTTCGGGTTGTAGTAGCCGTTGTACTGCGGCTGTGAATGGTAAACGTTGCTGCTGTTGGCGTTCCAGGCGCTGTTCTGATATGTAGGGCTGCCCTGGGCAGTCTGTCCTGCTGTATACTGTACATTCTGATTCTGCATATTGGTGCCTGCAGCGCCTGAAGGATTCTGTGCACCGGTATTGTAATCCGGTCTGTTCATTTCGCTCATATATGAATCGCTCCTTTCCTTGTACGCTTATTAAATTAATGTCTGAAAGTGAACTTTGTGTGAACAACAGGTTAATTATAATCGAAACAAAATCAAAACAGTGTAAAACATACATATACCGGATACCTGCGTCTTTTGCGGTTTAGCGCAAAGCACAGGGATTCCTGCTATAATATTGTGGCGGAGAAAGAAAAGAATATGGCAAAGAAAAAGAAAAAAGGACCAACAAAGAGCAGAACACAGCAGGAAGCCGAACAGGCAGCTGCGAGAAGTGTTCCTGTTACCAATCCGGAACTGAAGGCGGCGCTTGACCGTCTGAACGAACAGCGTATTGCGGCCAATGAGAAAGTCGTATTTGATCTGGTTAAAGATGCGAAGCTTCTGGCTCCGGTCATCTTCAATGAACCGCTCAAGGCTGAAAACGGCAGGGTGCAGATCCCGAACGGTGCCCAGATGCGTTATGTGCTGGTGAATGCCAGTGACGGACGTGCCTTCTTCCCGGTGTTTACATCCATTGAAGATGCCAAGAAAATGCCCGGACAGAATCCCGAGCAGGTAACATACATTACCCGTACGCTGAAGGATTACGAGAAACTGCTGCAGAACGAAAAGGGCAATGCGGCAGGCATCGCGCTGAACCCGATGACCAACAACATCATCTTCTCCAAGGATCTGGTCAATACTGTACTGCATGGAGAAGAAAAGAAACAGCAGCAGGAAGAAGCAATGCGCAACGGTGAAATACCGGCCGGTGTGCCTGTAACATATTCGGAGCCTTCGGTATATCCGACAGCTCTCGTCAATGCTGTATATGATGCATGTCAGACTCTTGATTCAGTCAGCCGTGTTTGGCTGAAGGGCATGAGTGCCGGCACAGCCCGCGGATTTGCTCTGTTTGTGGAGCAGGAGAGAGATGATCAGGCAGCGATGCAGGCAATCTCGGAAGCAGCAGTTCCGCTGGCAAAGGATGTGCCGGTTGTGGTCATGAAGGCTACAGAACAGATCATGAAGACAGTGCTCAAGGATGATGTGGCACTGTATGACAAAGAGATGGAATTCTGATGGAAGTCAGAGAACTGCAGCCGCAGGAGCATGCTGAAGCGCTGGCACTGATCAAGGATACGGTCAAAAGCAGCGGACTCTCCGAAGCAGGCCGTAAATCCTTCCTGGAATTCGCGGAATCACATCTCGGCAGTCTGCGTTTGCTTGGCTGCTTTGATGAAAAACTGATCGGTGTGCTGGGCTACAATCCCGACCGCTTCCATCTGGCTCTCTTCTTTGTCAGAGAAGAAGCACAGGGCAAAGGAGCAGGCAAAGCACTGTTTGCGGCACTGCGCAGGGAAGCACATGATGCGGATGTTTCCCGTATTACCGTACATGCGGCAGAAGCCTCATCCGGTTTCTATGAAGCCCTCGGTTTCAGACAGGAAGGGGAAACAATCGAAGCTTCCGGTATCCGCAGTATTCCCATGGAATACCTGATGGACCGGGAATATCTCGGACAGGAAGTAACCGTAATTGTTGACCATCCGTACGGATCCCTGCATCCGCACTATCCCGATCTTGAGTTTGCCTGCAACTACGGCTATGTGGAAGAGCTGGCCGTACGGGAAGGCATCTTCCGGAATGCCTATGTCTGCGGCATACATGAACCGCGTGAGAAGGTAAAAGGATTCGTAGTCGGTATTATCTATCACCGTGAAGACAACGATGCACGCTGGATCGTATCACCCGAAAAGACGTATGACCGCACGGAAGCAGTCAATGCGGCAGGTGATACCGAACAGTATTTCGAAAGCACAATTCTTTGGTTGTAAGAACAGATTCTAAGGAGTCTGTTCTTTATTTTATAGCTGTGTATCATATATAAAAAAACCGCTGAAAAGTGTTCAAAAGTTCGGAATTGTAAAATCTAAGCAATTTTTATACACAATAATATGGTTGTAAAGTGCCGCGGTTGTGCATTTGGTAGCTTTTTCGGTGCTGTTCAACGATGTAGTGGGCAGTACAAGATGATGTACAGTGAAATGAAACAACAGTACTACTATGATCGCAGAAGGTGGTCATAGAGCGATGATAAAAAGAGATTTTCTTGAAAAACTTGCGCCTGTTGAGGTAGA
>JAFUCL010000047.1 GCA_017459725.1 Solobacterium sp.
GTTGACGGCCGGCAACAGTTAAAAATGCAAAAGTGGCTTCGACACACAAAGTGTGGAAAAGCCAGCGTCTTAAGGCGCTGGCTTGTAGTAAAAGGCTTATAGCCTTAGAGCAAACCACCCGTTTCACGGGTGGTTATGATTTAGATGATGTTGTACAGCGGTGTGATCTCAATGCCGCTGTCAGCCAGGGTTTTACGGATCTTTGCGGCAAATTCCACCGCATGTTCATTGTCGCCATGTATGCATACGGAATCGGCTTTGAGTTCAATTGTCTTTCCGGTGATGGCCGTAACCTTATGGTCTTTGACCATGCCCAGCACCCGCTGCAGAACTTCCTCGGGATCGGTGATCATGGAGCCGGGTTTTGAACGGCTGACCAGGGAGCCGTCCTCTTCATAGGCACGGTCTGCAAATACTTCCGCCGCAGCCGGAAGACCTGCTTTCACGGCTTCTTTATACAGATGTCCGCTTTCCTGGGCCAGCATGATCAGGTTCGGATTATAGCTTTTCACAGCATCGCATACTGCCGCGGCAAGAGAAGGATCCTTGGCTGCCATGTTGTAGAGGGCACCGTGCGGTTTGACATGGCGCAGCGGTGTTCCTGCGGATCTGCAGAAGGCATCAAGGGCACCGAGCTGATACAGGATATACGCTCTTGTTTCGGCTGCGGAGAGCGTCATATTGCGGCGTCCGAAACCCATGAGATCGGGGAAGCCGGGGTGGGCACCGGCACTGATGCCGTTTTCTTTTGCCAGCCTGACCGTCTTTTCCATGATGACGGGATCGCCGGCATGCCATCCGCAGGCAATGCTTGCGGAAGTGATTAGCGGCAGTACATCCGCATCACGGCCGATGGTGTATGCACCGAAGCTTTCACCGAGATCGCAGTTCAGATCGATTTTCATAAGTGACCTCCCTGTGTGAAGACCTGCAGGAATGATGTATCCGCACGTCCTTCCTTAAACGCATCCGTTTCCAGGATCTTGTACAGATAATCAAGATTGGTATCAATGCCGAGGATCAGCGTTTCATCGAGGGCAGTGCGCATTCTCTGAATGGCTGCCTCACGGTCATCCGCACAGACGATGATCTTGGCAATCATGGAATCATATTCAGCCGGCACCGTATACCCTGTATACACAGCGGTATCCACCCGGACCCCGTTTCCGCCCGGCAGATGCATGGCCGTAATTGTACCGGGACTCGGGGTGAAGTTCTGTTCCGGCATCTCGGCGTTGATGCGGCATTCGATGGAGTGTCCGCGGGGACGGATGTCTTCGGCAATGCGCATCGGTTCATCCGCCGCAATCCGGATCTGTTCCTGCACGATATCACAGCCGGTGGTAATTTCGGTCACACCGTGCTCCACCTGCAGTCTGGTATTCATTTCGAGGAAGTAGTGGTTCTGTTCCGGATCCACGAGGAATTCAATTGTGCCGGCACTGTAGTAACCGGAAACCTCAGCTGCTCTGCGGGCATCCGCATACATGGCGGCTCTTGTCTCTTCACTGAGCACGGGGCAGGGGGATTCCTCTATGACTTTCTGGTGATTGCGCTGTATGGAACAATCACGTTCACCGAGGATGCGGATATTGCCCTGGCGGTCAGCGAGAATCTGCACTTCGACATGCCGGCAGTGTTCCAGCAGACGTTCAAGATACAGATCTGCAGAACCAAAGGCATTGACAGCTTCCTGCTGGGCAATGGTGAAGGCTTCCGTAAACGAACTTTCATCACGGCATACACGCATGCCTTTGCCGCCGCCGCCTTCCGCTGCCTTGATCATGACCGGGAAACCGATCCGCCGTGCTTCCGGCAGAGCTTCCTGCGCAGAGGCAAACGGTGTACTGCTGCCCGGGACAACCGGAATACCTGCATCCATCATCAGTTTTCTGGCGGCTGTTTTACTGCCGAGCGAGGCAATCAGTTCGGGAGAAGGTCCGATGAACGTCAGACCGAAGTCCGCACACATCTGTGCAAACTCAGCGTTTTCACTGAGAAAGCCGTAACCGGGATGCACGGCATCACAGTTGTAGTTGAGGGCTGCCGCAATAATGCTGTTCATGTTGAGGTAGGAAGCACGCGCACTGCCTTCGCCGATGCAGACACGGTAGTCCGCAAGCCGCACATGCAGGGCATTCTTATCCTCTCTGGAATAGACCGCAACACTTGTAATATTCATTTCCCGCAGGGCCCGTATGATACGGACGGCAATCTCACCGCGGTTGGCTACTAAAACACGTCTGAACATATACTGCCTACAGCTTTCTTACCCGGAACAGGGGCTGCCCGTATTCGACTTTCTGTTCGTTGGATACCAGCACGGCCAGGATCTCACAGTCAAATTCCGCCGTGATCTCGTTCATCATCTTCATTGCCTCAAGGATGCAGATGACATCACCCGCCCGCACCCGGTCACCGGTTCTGACATAGGCCGGAATAGTAGGTCCCGAAGCAGAGTAGAAGGTTCCGACAATCGGGGAGGTGATATTGACTTCATCCTCTTCTTCCGGCTCTGCGCTTGCCTGTGTGACGGTCACAGGCTGTTCCTGATCAAATCTCGACAGGGAGATTTCAAAGTCTCCGTCTTTGACTTTCATCTTCTGCAGGGAGGAATCCTCCAGCAGTTTTATGAGAGCTTCTATCTTTTCAAGGTCCATATGCTGTCTCCTTATTCTGCAGGGAAGAGCTTCTTCAGCCTTCCCGCTGTCAGTCTGCATTCCAATACCTCCCGGCAGGGACGGTGAATCTGGTTGCGCATTGCCTGCAGTTCCTTTTCTTCTGCGGATGCGAGCTGCTGTGCTTCCTCAACCGTAATGCGCTGGAAGCGGATATGGTCACCGACACGCCGCTGTACAAGCTTCGGCAGATCCGTGCCTGCAGCCACCGCAATCTTGGCATATCCGCCGGTGGTCTGATGATCCGCTAACAGGACGATCGGTTTGCCGTGGGAAGGCACCTGGATGGCTCCCAGTACGGTACCGTCGGAAAGAATATCACTGCCGCGTTTTGATTCTATGAATCTTCCGTCCAGTCTTACACCCATGCGGTCAAAACTGCCGGATACGGTGTATTCGCTGTTCAGGAAGGTTTCGATTCCTTTGCGTGAGAACATATCATCCTGCGGTCCCATGACGACTCTGATCGTCGCATGATCTTCATCGAATTCACGGACGGGCAGGGTGCGGGAGAGGAAGTTGGGAAGATATTTGCGCCGTTTGATGCGCGATTCGATATAGTCGCCTGCCTGCAGCGCTCTGCCCTTGAAACCGCCGATACCGGCCGTGAGGTCGGTGGAACGGCTGCCCATGACAACCGGAATCTGCAGATAATTCGAGAAGGCGATATAACAGGTGCGTCCTGTCACCGCCGTGCCCAGGCGCAGCACATCTCCCTTGGTAACATATACAGCCGTATACATCGGCATGGGATCATCGTTCAGGGTGGGACGGAAATCACCGCCGGTTACGGAAATAATCATGCTGGAAGTGAATTCCAGCGTCGGACCGATCAGTGTGCATTCCATGACTGCCTCATTCTCGGGATTGTCCAGCAGCAGGTTGGCAATGCGGAAGGACCGTCTGTCCATAACACCGCATACCCGGATGCCCATGTTCTGCCAGCCCGTTCGGCCGAAGTCCTGGATGGTTGTGCACATGCCGCCTTTGAGTATCCTGACACCCATCAGAGCACCTCCTGCGCCAGCCTGTGATATTCTTCTTCATCTACAGGCACAAAGCGCACCAGATCACCGGGATGGATCAGGAAGGGCTCCTGACGCATCGGATCATAGATCTTCAGAGGAGTGCGGCCGATCAGATTCCAGCCGCCCGGGGAATCCATGGGGTAGATGCCGGTCTGCGAACCGCCGATGCCGACACTGCCGGCCGGTATCTTCACACGCGGTGTTTCAAGACGCGGTGTAACAAGTCTTTCATCAAGCCCGCCGAGATACGGGAAACCCGGCATGAAACCGAGCATATAAACCGGATAGGAGACACTGCAGTGAAGGGCTGTGAATGCTTCTTCGCTCATCCCTGCACGCTTTGCACATGCGGCAAGATCCGGTCCGTATTCACCGCCATAGCAGACGGGAATCACCACTGTGCGGGTCTCCGCAGCAGCAGCTTCCGTATCGATTTCCATACCGGCAAGCCGTTCTTTCAAAGCTTTGTATGAGATGACCTGCGGACGGTAACAGACCATAAGGGATGCATATCCCGGCACCAGGTCGCTGATGCCTTCTATCTGCATTTCCCGCACCGCTTTCATACAGGCAAGCACCTGCGCATTGACGGCAGGATTGATCTTCTGTTCAAAACGGATCAGCAGGGCGCTGTCTCCTTCAGGGACGATTGTCAGATTCAATGTCATGAAATCACTCCTTGTGTTATAATTTCCAATGACTTGCATGGTTCTGAAATATATGTAAAAAACATATCATTTTCAGCACTGAAAGTAAACGCAGGAGGGGCTTTGGACGATGGGACAGAATGAAGACAGAAGACGGGCATGGCTTGAGAGAATCGCGCATCTGCCAGGCAATGATATCCGCTATGACGTAAGCAATACACCGGCAGGAGAGGATCCTGTGCTGAAGGACAGAATGATTCTGTTTCTGGGCAGTTCGGTGACCTTCGGCGCCGCGTCCATGGAACAGGCATTCCCGGAATTCATGGCAAGAAAAGACGGGATCCGGTTTATCAAGGAAGCAGTCTCCGGCACAACGCTTGCGGATGATGACAGACTGCCGAACTCATACATCGTCCGTATGAAACAGATGGACACAGCGGTCAAAGCAGATGCTTTTATGTGCCAGCTGTCCACCAATGATGCCACCCGAAACAAACCGCTCGGTGTGATTACAGAGGGCAAAGATCTTAGTACCTTTGACACCGGCACGATCATCGGCGCCATGGAATATGTCATTGCCTATGCACAGAAGACCTGGCACTGTCCGGTATCGTTCTACACCGGCACAAAGTATGACAGTGATCTGTATGCACAGATGGTTGCGATGCTTCCCGAACTGGCCGCAAAATGGGGCATCGGGGTGCTGGATCTCTGGCATGATGAAGAGATGAACAGCGTCAGTGCGGAAGACTATGCGCTCTATATGAGTGATCCCATTCATCCGACCAAAGCCGGTTACAGAGACTGGTGGACACCGAAGTTTGAGGAATTCTTCCGGAATCTGTTTGCAAAGAAAGAAAACGCATGAAGCAGGGACTGGTGCTGGAAGGCGGGGCAATGCGCGGTCTGTTTACCGCCGGTATTCTTGATGTCCTGATGGAAGCAGGGGTGACCTTTGACGGTGTGATCGGTGTATCTGCCGGAGCGGCCTTCGGAGCCAATTACAAATCCGGACAGGCCGGCCGTGTGCTGCGCTACAATCTGCGTTTTGCCAAAGACAAGCGTTTCTGCAGTCTGCGTTCACTGCTGAAGACAGGTGATCTGTACGGCGGTGAATTCTGCTATCATACACTGCCTGAGAAACTGGATCTGATGGATGCGGAGACATACAACAGCAGTCCGATGAAGTTCTACTGTGTCTGCACGGATGCGGATACGGCAGCTCCGGTCTACCATGACCTGGACAGACTTGACCATGATTCCCTGGAATGGGTGCGTGCTTCGGCTTCCATGCAGGCGGTATCAAAGCCGGTTGTCATCGAAGGCAGAAGACTGCTGGACGGCGGTATCGCTGATCCCGTGCCGGTGGATTTCTTCCGTGCCATCGGCTACAGACGTCCGGTGGTGATCCTGACCCAGCCCAAGGGCTACCGCAAGAAACCGCAGGCCGGCATGCCGGTGCTGAAACAGTTACTGAAGGAGTATCCGGCAATTGCGGAAGGTCTGGCAAACCGCCATGAGCTCTACAACCGCATCATGGACAAGATCGATGCTCTGGAGGAACAGGGAGAGATCTTCGTCATGCGTCCTGCTTCCAGAATAAAAGCGGGCCGTACAGAGCACGACCGCAGTGTCATACGCGAAGTATATCTGGAAGGCAGAAAAGCAGCCGAAGCATACCTTCCGCAGCTGCAGGCATTCCTGCAGGAAACCGCATAATAATAAGCGCCCGGATCAGGCATTGAGGATGCTGTCCGTGAGCGCTTTTTTTGTGTTCTCGATGCCGCAGAGTGCCGAGACTGCAAGTACGACGACGCCTTCTCTTGTGGTGAGTCTGGCTTCGGCAGCGGTGGGATCACCGCTGAAGGTCCAGTGTACGACCGAACGGAAGGGAAGGGAGAAAACACTGGAACGCATGCCGGTAAGACCGGTTCTGTCAATGGCGAAGAAACGCTTGTCCGTGATCACGGCATAGTCACTGCCGTTTGCGTAACAGTAGCGGATTGTTTCTCCGTTGGCCAGTTCCTTCAGTACGGTCTGGGACGGATCTGCCAGTTTGTTAAGGCTCCACTTGAATAATTCTGTCTGTGCCATAGAATCCTCCTTGACATGTTTATTATATATCCGTCTTATCCAAAGTTATGCGTACTGTTTGTAATCATACATACCGTACTCTATGGTATTCTGTAACTGCAGCAGTAGGTATTTCAGAATCATACACATAATGGAAGGAGTTTTTATGATGGCGAAACTGCCTGTTGGAATTCAGCTTTACAATCTTCGCGACATCCTTGAAGAACATCCGGATCAGTTTGAACCGGTAATGCGTGAACTCAAGGCTATGGGGTATGACGGTGTCGAATTCGCCGGTCTGTACGGACTGGATCCCGAATATATCCGGAAGACTCTGAATGAAATCGGTCTGGTGCCGGTCAGTGCGCATGTGCCGCTGGTGGATATGATGGCGGATCCCCAGGGGGTGGCAGATACCTATAAGAAGATCGGTGTGAAGTATATTGCCGTGCCGTATCTTCCCGAGGAATACAGGCCCAATACGGACGGATACGATGAAGTGATCCGCATCATGAAGGAAATCGGTCAGGTCATGAAGGACAACGGACTGAACCTTGAATATCACAACCATGACTTTGAATTCGTGAAGCTGCCGAACGGGGAATTCGGCTTTGATGATATCTACACCCGGATCCCGGAAGATCTGCTCAAAGTGGAACCGGACACATGCTGGATCAAGGTGGCAGGACAGGATCCCGTCAAATACCTGAAGAAGTACGGCAGGAGATGTGCCATCGTGCATCTGAAGGATTTCATCAAGGAAGGCAACCCGAAGAACATGTACAAACTCATCGGTCTTGATGAAGAGGAAAGCACGGAAGAGGATGACGGTATCTTTGAATTCAGACCGGTCGGCTTCGGACAGCAGATCTGGGAACCGATTCTGAACGCATCCCTGGAGATCGGTTCGGAATGGGTCATTGTCGAACAGGATGAGCATTATGATATTTCCGCACTTGAAGCATCACGCAGATCCAGAGAGTATCTGAAGATCCTCGGCTGGTAACGAATAATTAAGGAGAAAACAGAATTATGGCAAAAGAATTGAGAATCGGCATTATCGGCACCGGCATGATCTCCACAAGGCATATGACCGTATGGGAGAAGATTCCCGATACAAAGGTTGTGGCAGCTGCGGAAATCGATGAAAAGAAACTGTATGCGTGGGGTGAGCGCTACGGTATTGCAAAGGAAAACCTGTATACGGATTTCCGGGAGATGCTGAAGCGTGATGACATCGACTGCATTGATGTATGTGTGCACAATAATCTGCATACCCCTGTATCCGTAGCCGTCATGCAGGCAGGCTTCCCGTGCTATTCCGAGAAACCGATGGCAGGCACCTACGCAGATGCCAAAATCCTCTACGATGCACAGAAGAAGTACAACCAGAAACTTGCCGTGCAGATCAGCTCCATCTTCAACTTCCAGACGAGACAGGCCAAGAAGATGATTGAAGAAGGCAAACTCGGTCAGCTGTACCATGCAAGAAGTGTCGGCCACCGCAGAGAGGGACGTCCGGGCTTTGATATGCCGGCTTTCTCCCGTGATTTCATCAGTAAGGAAATCGGCGGCCACGGACCGCTGTGCGACCTCGGTATCTACCATCTGGCGCAGTTCCTCTACGTTATGGGCATGCCGGAGCTGGATCAGGTATTCGGTGTATCCTCCGATGTCTATTACCGCAATCCCAAGCTTCTGCCGGAAGGCCTGAAGTATGAAGTGGAAGATCTTTCCGTCGGTATAGCGACTTTTAAGAACGGTGTATCCCTGGACATCTATGAAGACTGGGCAATGCACATGGACAATGTCGGTACAAGCTTCATTGCCGGTTCCCTGGGCGGACTCAAGTTCATTGATGTTGATACCAGCGGCGGTGAACTCGCTGTACCGAGAGGCGGCATGATTGCCGGCGCCGGCAGAGTACAGAAGCCGACCCTGGAATTCTTCGGTTATGAAGACGGTCTGATGGTTTCCAAAGTCATCGACTGCCAGACAAACGGCAGAAAAGAAGTGCTCGCTGAACCGGAGAAAGCACTCTTCAACGACAACCAGGTTCACTGGGCAGCATATGTCAGAGGTGATCTCGATGATACAACCAGAATCGATACACCGAAGATTGCGCTGGAAACAGCACTGCTCTCCGAAGGTATCTTCCTCTCACAGAAGCTGCACCGCAGTGTAACTGCAGATGAGATCCGTGAGCAGAGCGAGAAGATGGCTGTGCGTTCCCAGAAGACACCTTGGGGCGTTATCGACTACGACTTCTGATCGGTATGACAAACAGTGCAGGGGGACCTGCACTGTTTTTTGCGTTATGGGGTAATATGTCAGGCGTTTTCGCTGTCCGGTTTTGTTGTCTGTAAGACGATATCCGCAAACACCGAAGCTGCCTGCGGTATGTATTCACCGGAAGGAAACAGGGCATGGAATTCCCTGGTCATGGCAGGACTGTCCGGTCTGAAGAAACAGACACCCGGCATACTGTGCTTGACCAGACGGTCGCTGATGAAGGCTGCAGCATATCCGGCTGCGCAGAGATAGTACGCAGTGGCCAGCTGGTCGAGGCTCATGATACAGCGGGGTGTGATGCCGGCACTGCGGAAGAGCTCCTCGGCTCTGGCCCGGAGGTTGTTGCCTTCCTTCAGCAGGATAAAGTCAATCTTGGCAAAGGCCGTGATATCAACGGCGGGACATGTATCGGCAAGATGTCTGCCGGCCAGAATATCTTCAGCACTGCAGCAGGCGCCTGCCGGAAGATTCTCCGGCACCAATTTTTCGGGAACAGCCAGCAGGATATGATCGCTGAAGCACGGGGTTCCCGGAAAGAGCGCAATGCGGCGGGGATCGCAGCTGAAGGTGATATCCAGTTTTCCTTCTGCCAGCATTTCACCGAGTTTGACGGAGTTATCTTCAATCAGTTCCGTCCGGATACCGGGATAGAGGCTGTGAAAGCGGGTGAGGGCTTCGGGCAGGACATGCGCATTGACGTAATGTGTGCCGCCGATGCGCAGGCTTCCTTCCCGCAGGCCGCTGAGTTCGCTCAGGTGATGTTCCAGGGTGGTTTCCGCTTTGCGCATGGTTTCGATGGCCCGGATGTATGCTCTGCCGGCTTCAGTCAGGCGGACCAGTCTTGAACTGCGGTCGAAGAGGGCCATCCCGATGCTGTCTTCGGTTCTTTTCAGTGCTTTGGATAAAGCAGGCTGGGAGAGAAACAGTTTCCGGGCTGCTTCGGAAAGGCTGCCGTACTGATAGATGGCGTATATGTATTCGTATTCTGCTTTCATATTGTACCTGTACTATAACTTCCGTTCATGTATTCATGAATGAATGGCATATATATTTATAGTTTATGAACTGTACAATGAACCTGTCAAGAAACTGCCGGAACAAACAATTACAGGGAGGCATCATAATGGATACCAAAACACTTCAGATCTTTATGAAGACTGTAGACTACGGCAACGTTACAAGAGTAGCAGAAGAATTCGGCATCACCCAGCCTGCCGTCAGTGCGGCAATACGAAGACTGGAAGAAGACCAGGGCTGTGCGCTTTTCATACGCCGGAACAAGTGGCTGGTGCCGAATGAACAGGGGAAGATCTTCTACCGCAGTATAGCCGGTATGATGAAGGATTTTTTGCATGCGGTGGAAAGCATACGCGGCAGCTATTACCGCGGTGATGAGATCGTTATCAATGTCCGCACCCCGAGCGATAAGCTGTATTCGCTGATGAACGGATATCTCAAGGGCGGCCGGAAAGCCGGTTTTGTGCTGAGACCGGACAGTGAGAGAAGCAGTGCCGATCTGCCCGAGGACGGATTAACACTTAAGCTGCGCCAGTATGTTGAGAATGAAGAGTATGTACCGATCGATGTACAGAATCTGCTGTATGTCGTCATGAACCGCAGCCATCCGCTCTCCCGCAGTGAACAGGTGCAGTTCAGTGAGATCCGCAATGAGGATTTCGTATTCATCCGTTCGCAGACATCCACCGGTTATGAGCAGAGCTACAGTGAATGCATTCTGGCAGGCATTGTGCCGCATGTAACCCTTGTGGTTGATTCCAATTATGAGAAATACGCAGCCATACGCCGCGGTGAATGGATCGGCGTGGCATACAACCATGAGCTGACCCTGGCGAAACGTCTGGAGGAATGTGCGGTGATCCCGATGTATGCGGCCCTGCACGGCAAACTGATCTGTCTGACGTGGCATAAGGACTGCATCACACCGGCCGAGGAAGACTTCATCAATTACGTAAGTGAGCTCAGAAGAAGGGGTGATAACTGATATGGATATCGATTTTCTGAAGACATTCATTACCCTTGCGGAAAGCGAGAATATCACCCTGACAGCCGATGAAACCGGACAGTCGCAGTCCGTGATCAGTGCATCTCTCTCCAAGCTTGAGAAGGAACTCGGCAAACCGCTGTTTGAGCGCAGCGGCAGGCGTCTGCACCTTAACGATGACGGCAGGTTCTTCCTGCCCCAGGCCAGAAGAATCGTACGGCACTGGGAGGAAGCAGGTAACAGCGTCAGACAGTCCAGCACGGAAAGCGGTGTCGTGAAAGTCGGTGTGCTGATTGAGAATGACGGTCTGTACTTCATGTTTGCGGCGTTCCAGGAGCTGCATCCGGATATCTGCATTGAGCTGTATGACGAAAGAACCATGCAGGATGATATCCTGCGCAGTGATCTTGATCTCTTTGTGGTTCCGAAACAGATGTGCCATGATCTGCCCACACGTCTGATTGCCAGGCAGGACGGTCTCTTCCTGCTGGTCAAGGATTCATCACCGTTTGCACAGAAGCAGTCCGTACGGCTGGAAGAGCTGAAGGATGAACAGTTTGTCTTCTCGGCATACGGAGGACGCATTGAGCGTATTTATGAGCTGTGCAGGGACAACGGCTTCTCGCCGCAGATTGCCTATCTCTGTGAAAACCTCGACGTGAAGATCGATCTGATCCTGCATTCCGATGCCATCGGCATTGCTTACAACACCATGCGCCATTTCCGCCGCAGCATCAAAGGATTAAGCACCGTACCGGTGGAGCTCGAGAACAAGGAAGTCAATGACATTATGGTGGCATGGCGTAAGGAACCGCTTAACCCGCTGGCCCGGGTGCTGGCGGACTTCGCGGAGGAATTCAAACGTGATCCTGCCACCATCGGCAACCGCGCCTACCTGAATAACAGAGAACAATAAAAAGTGAGTGCTTCCTGAACGGACGGGAAGCACTTTCTGTTTATTGACATGAAAAAGCAAACAATTCTATGATTTTCTCAGGAACAAACTGAAAAGATAATTCAGAAAGGAGAACACATGACAGCCTATAATCATCTGTTTTCGCCTGTGAAAATCGGTCAGGTGGAAATCCCCAACCGCATTGCGCTTCTGCCGATGGGTGTTTTCAGTCCGCGTCTGATGAATCCGGACGGAAGCTATACCAAGGACGGCGCAGATTACTACATTGAACGTGCAAAGGGAGGAACAGGCCTTATCATCACCGGACTTGTACCGCTGCCTCCGGGAGGACATCTGCCTTCCATCATGAACAACCTGGAAACCTACGTGCAGAATCAGAAGTATCTCGCCGATGGTATTCATAAGTACGGCTCCAAGGTATTCATCATGATCTCCGCACTTTCCGGAAGAAGCAGCACAAACTGGAATGACCCGGCACCTTCCGCTCTGCCGAATGTCTGGGATCCCACCCATAATAACCGTGAGATGACCAAACAGGAGATTGAAGACTATATTCACTGGTTTGCGCTCGGAGCCAAAGCCGCCAAGGATGCGGGTATTGACGGTGTCGAGATCCATGCCGTGCATGAAGGCTATCTGCTCGACCAGTTCACCATTGCCAATTACAACCACCGCATGGATGAATACGGCGGCAGTCTGGAGAACCGTCTGCGCTTCCCGGTTGAGATCGTCAAAGCCATCAAGAAGGAATGCGGAGATGACTTCCCGGTATCCGTACGGTATTCCGTCAAGAGCTATACCAAGGGCTTCAACAAGGGTGCCGTGCCGGGCGAAACGTTTGAGGAATTCGGCCGTGACATCGACGAAAGCATCCGCGTCGCAAAGATCCTGGAGGAAGCCGGCTATGACATGCTGGACTGCGACAACGGTACGTATGATGCCTGGTACTGGCCGCATCCGCCGGTGTATATGCCGAAGGCACTGAACCTGAACGATGTGGCAGAGATCCGCAAACACATTCATATTCCGGTGATCTGCGGCGGCCGGTTTGATGACCCGAAGCTGGCTGATGAAGCCATTGCGGACGGACGTATTGACATGATGGGCATGGGCAGACCGCTGCTCGCCGATCCCGATCTCGGCAACAAGTTCCGGGATGGAAAGGAAGCCGATATCAGACCGTGCATTTCCTGTCATTTCGGATGTCTGGCACGTATCTTCCAGATTGATTACGAGAAGCTTGCGACCAAGGATATCAGCTGTGCGCTGAACCCGCGCTGCGGCATGGAGAATCATTACAACGTAGTCCCGGCTGAAACAAAGAAGAAGATTGCCGTGGTCGGCGGCGGTATTGCCGGTATGGAAGCTGCCCGTACGGCTGCGATGCGCGGTCATGAAGTTGACCTGTATGAAAAGACCGGTGAGCTCGGCGGTGTCTTCATCCCTGCGGCTTCATTTGACTTTAAGGAAGATGACAGAAGACTGTTGGCATGGTACCGGAAACAGATGAAAGATACCGGTGTCAACGTCAAGCTGAATACCGAATTCACGGCTGCCGACAGAGCAGGCTATGATGAAGTCTTTGTGGCAACGGGTGCGAAGGAAAGAAGACTGGATACACCGGGCTTTGATGCCCCGAATGTACGCTATGCGGTCGATGTGCTGAACAACCAGAATATCAAGGACCAGAACGTTCTGATCATCGGTGCCGGCCTGACCGGCTGCGAACTGGCATATGATCTGGCCAGAAAGAATAAGAAAGTAACACTGGTGGAAACCATGCCGACGATTCTGAACGTTGAAGGACTTTCCGCTGCCAACTACAACTGCCTGATTGACCTCATGGACTACTACAAGGTGGATATCATGAAGAACTCCGTGGTTCTCTCCTATGAAAACGGTGAAGCCACTGTACAGACCACAACAACCAACGTGCCGAACATCAACGGCAAGGCACTGGTCATGAGTCTGCAGGGCGTGCATAAGACCGTTAAGAAGATACCGGCGGATACGGTGATTGTTTCCATCGGCTACAACTCTGATCAGACCCTGTACAATGCCATCAAGGATGAACATGTGCACCTGCTCGGTGATGCGGAGCGTCCCGGCAACCTGATGACTGCCATCTGGGGTGCCTATACAGCAGCGCTGAATATCTGATCATTACAGAAAACATATACAAAAGAAGCCGGATCGTGTGCTCCGGTTTCTTTGCGTACTATTGTCCGGCTGTAAATAGATAGCCTCTGCCCCAGAGACCTTTGATGCAGGATGGGTGTGACGGGTCGGGTTCGAGTTTCTCACGCAGGTGGCGGATGTGCACCGAGATGACGGGGTGACAGTCATACGGCTCCGCCTGCCAGTTTTCCCGGTAGATTTCCTCTGCTGTGAAGATATGTCCCGGTTTCCGCAGCAGGGTTTTCAGTATACCGTATTCGTGCGGTGTCAGATGCACGGTTCTGCCCATGAAGGTGACCTGCAGTCTGTATTCATTCATCACCGGCAGTTTCATTTGATCTTCTCCAGGTATTCTTCCAGGGTGTATTCGTTTCCCTGCCAGTCCATAACATGTACATCCGCTTCGGCGGCGATGGCCTGCAGTTCTTCATAGCTCAGCATACGTGCTGTTTCATAGTGATACTGATTGTATATGGCTGTCGGTTCCTCAAGCCTGTCCGTGTTGTAGAGATGCAACGTGTATGAACTGTTCGCGGGTATCGTGCGGCTGTAGTAGGCATCGATGCTTTCTCTGCGCAGCTGATCGATGATCTCCAGGGTATTGCTGTAACGGTCACGCTGATCGGACGGTATGCATGCATTGATGCTGAGATAGCTGCCTTCCCGTTCCGGTTCCGTGTAATCATAGGGCTGTGTAAGATCATCGGCGTCTGTCTGGGCCCAGTATTCAATGAACTGATAAGGTCCGGCATCGTAGGTATAGGCATCCGCACGTCCGAAGCCTCTTGTCATCCAGGCTGCTTTACTGATGCCGAAGGAGACAACAGCCATACAGAAGAAGATGAGCAGGGATTTCAGATCCACCGTGATGCGTCTGCGGTAGACGAAGTGCGAAACGATATAGATCAGCAACAGCAATAAATAGAAGAACACACAGGAGCGCATCTGTCTTGCGGCAACGGCTTCCACCGAAATGGCAAGCAGGGCAAGGAAGGTGCAGATATGAATGGCCAGCGGATATGCGAGCATGTCATCCGACACCTGGTCGGCACGCTCACTCATGCGGTTGATGAAATGTTTCCGCAGCAGGAAGCAGGCCGCAATCGTCATCAGGAACGGAATGACAATGTAAAGCAGACGCAGACTGTGCGCGACACTGAGGTTTGCGGATGACAGGACGGCTGTATCCGGATTGGGTATGATCATGGCAGCACAGACCGTATAGAGATTATGGCCGTTCATATACAGCGGGGAAAGATACAGAGAGAGATTACTGCCGGTTTCAATGCCGAGTCCTGCCACCATGCCGGCGGTAAAGACGCTGGATGCTATGTACACAAGTAAGGGCAGACATGTATAGACTGCCAGCATCACTAATCCGTCAAAGGTGTTGTTCGGAATCAGGTATATGCATGTATGGATGCAGGTGAGCTCCAGAATCGTCAGGGCGCTGAGCAGCACAAACAGCAGGAAATACGGCAGGCGGATGACACTGTGGCCGAGCAGCACGACTGCTGCGGCCGTGATCAGAAAGTATACAAAGGATACGGCAGATGCGAAGAGGATGTTGGTCAGCAGCTGTTCCTGTCTGCTCAGCGGCAGGGCGAACATCATATCAGCCTGTCTTCTGCGGTGCACAAAGGCAAACAGCAGCGCCGGCAGGGCAAAGGTCAGAAGGATACTGATACAGATGGCAATCAGGAAGGAAGTTTCCGCCCTGGCGTTCATGGATATGTTCTGCAGGAAGGGACTGAGGGAAAGCCCTAAATACAGGATGAAGAAGAATACCAGGGCAATCCTGCGTTCTTTGAAGAGATAGATCAGATACTGTTTATTCATTTAATACCCTCGGCGGGGAAACCTGTGGTTACAACCACGGGAGGAACCGCCTTCCTTTCTGTAATGTAGTGTTTTGCCGTTTCTACGAATGTCAGTTTTTTACAGGATATGCCCGCATGGACCGTGGCCCCGTCGAACTTTTTTAGAACAAAGTATCCTGTAGAACGTCTGCCTGTAACGAAACATTCCTCGTTGTTATACCGAACTTTGTCCCACAGTCTGAAACCCTTCACTTCGTATGGTGCCTGGTTCAGTTTGCGTCTGCCGCCTTTCAGCGGGTTGGACTTGTGGACCTTCCGGTTGTGACACCGAACTTTTTTCTGATAGAACACATATCCAAACGGCATCGCATCCGGATGTCCGGATATGCACCTCGCGTCGATCCAATGGTCTTTCGTCAGTACGTGTCTGATCCGTGTGTTTTTAGTAATGTACCCGTAGGTCATCCGGACGGTCGGATACAGTTCTTTCAGACGGTTATACACGGCCCAGCGCATGATCCCCATGAACGACGCGTTGCGGAATCTCATCCCCCGATGGATCGTTTCGGGAAGTGTTACCATACCGTTGTGATAGCCTTTGTGGCATGTCTCACACAGTGTGATAAGGTTGTTCGGTGCGTCTCCGCCGGTTTTGCGTGACTCGATGTGGTGCACGTTCAAGACCGGGTCTTTCGTCTTCCCGTGACAGCACTGACATGTGTGTCCGTCTCTGAACAAAACATATTCCCTGACGTTCCAGAATCCGAGCTGTTCACCCTGTTGGTAATCAGTCCCTTCGACATCAGGATCCTTGATCTTCTGGATATCGAAGCTTGCCACTTCAATGACGATCTCAGTTATCGGAAGGAACGTGTGTACATTCCCGATCCTCTGAAGATGTGAATCGACCTTCGCCTGTACAGACGGCGCGAGCCATCCCTTCGGTTTGGAACGGTTATCAAACCGAGGTTCCCTGTAACGAAGTCTCGACCGTCTCGACCTGCGTGCCTCACGCTTTGATGCGATCAGGTCCATGATGTCGTTCCTGAGCCTGACATCCGCCTCGTAAAGGACCTGTGTTTCTGTTGTGGCAGACAGTCCAATATGGACTGAACCTGCGTCTACACCCAATGTGACAGGCTGTGTTTCTGTCCCGGCATCGTACATCAGCCGGATGACGAACGGACAGCGTCTTACGACGACGGCCTGTTTTGCTTTCAACAGACGTCTCACTTTACCGCAGCGCGATGTCGGCATCAGCGGCTGTCCGTTTTTGTCTAA
>JAFUCL010000048.1 GCA_017459725.1 Solobacterium sp.
TGTTTGACAAGGTCGCCCATCACTTTGGCCTCCTCGGCAGTCAGATTGATTCCTTCACGTGACTCAAAAAGTTTTTTCTCATACTCGTGCTGAGCGGTTACTGCACTGTATTCATACTTGTCATAGCGGCAGTTCCTGCGTTCTGTGCAGCCGTTACAGGCACCCGGCGAACGGTCACGTCGTTTACAGGAAAACGGAACATATTCCTTACAGGTCTTTCGACAGTTGGATCTGTGTTTACAGGTCTTGTAAAGAGCACAGTCACGCATCGTCAGAGAAATGCGTCCAGGCACAAGTGTACGGTGGATACTGATCTCCTTGGCAATGGTTGTTTGATCAGCGCCGATTCGGGAGGCAATTTCTGTTTTGGATACGCCTTCACGGATTCCTTCCAGGATAATGTGGCGGTCATTAGCGGTAAGATGCTTTCCCTTATGTTTCTTAGCAGCCATGATTATTACCTTCCTTTCCAGCGGCTGCCGGCAAGGATATTATCTGATTGACTGTAAGAGTAATGTCCAGTAATAGCGCTGTAAGACTAAAATCCGGTCTCCTTTTACGAAACCGGAAGTTAGTCGTGCATTTCACACGTAAAAAGAAAACTATTGCGCGACGGGGTACATGGGAATATAATCATTCTGTCCAGGAGGGCAAAAAAAAAAACGGTGAATGAACCGCTGAATTTGTTGCCCTCTTTTTGTTGTTTCCGGGGAAGGAGATGAAGACGGATGAAGTATATTTTTGTGACCGGAGGTGTTGTTTCAGGACTTGGCAAAGGCATTACTGCTGCATCAATCGGCAGACTGCTCAAAGAACGCGGATACAAGGTGATTTCACAGAAACTGGACCCGTATATCAATGTGGATCCGGGTACGATGTCACCGTATCAGCACGGCGAAGTATATGTGACCGAAGACGGTGCGGAAACGGATCTGGATCTTGGCCATTACGAGAGATTCATCAATGAGGATCTGAACAAGTATTCGAATCTGACAACCGGCAAGGTGTACTGGAATGTTCTCCGCAAGGAGAGAAGGGGTGAATACCTCGGATCAACCGTGCAGATCATTCCGCACATCACGGATGAGATCAAGCGTTTTATCTACAACGTAGGCAAGCGTGCTTCGGCAGATATCGTCATTACGGAAATCGGCGGTACGGTCGGTGATATCGAGTCACAGCCGTTTATCGAAGCAATCCGTCAGATCAATATCGAGCATCCCGAAGATACCTGCTTCATCCATGTGACGCTGGTTCCGTATATCTCCGGCTCCGATGAATACAAATCAAAGCCGACCCAGCATTCCGTCAAGGAACTGCAGAACATGGGTATCAGACCGAATATCATTGTCGCGAGAGCTGACGGCAAACTCCCCGATGATGTCAAAGAGAAGATCTCGCTTTTCTGCAATGTCAAAGCCGACTGTGTCATTGAGAACCTGACCGTTAAGGATCTCTATGAAGCACCGCTGATGCTGGAAAAGCAGAATATTTCAGCCATTGTCTGCCGTGAGCTGCATATGGATCCCATGCCGATTGATCTCACCAAGTGGGAAGCTCTGGTGGAGCGCATCCATGCGGCCGATAAACCTGTCACCATCGCCCTGGTCGGCAAGTATGTGCGTCTGCATGATGCCTATCTGTCCGTTATTGAAGCACTGAAGCACGGCGGCTATGCCAACGGTGCAAAGATCCGGATGAAGTGGATCGAAAGTGAGAATGTCACGCGTGCGGATGCGGCGGAGCTGTTCGCGGATGTGGACGGCATCATTGTGCCGGGCGGCTTCGGTGACCGGGGCATTGAAGGCATGATTGCGGCTGCGGAATACTGCCGTACACATGATGTTCCGTATCTCGGGCTGTGTCTGGGTATGCAGATTGCGGCAATCGAATACGGCCGGCATGTGCTCGGATATGAAGATGCGGATTCCCGTGAATTCAATCCTGGCAGCACCCACCGTGTCATTGACTTCATGGAAGATCAGAACGATGAAATCGACAAGGGCGGCACGATGCGTCTGGGCGGATATCCGTGTGTGATTACACCCGGCACCCTGATGGAGAGATGCTACGGGAAAGAGCTGGTGATTGAGCGCCACCGCCACAGATATGAATTCAACAATTACTTCCGTGATGCATATACGGAAGCAGGAATGGTCTTCTCCGGCACTTCACCGGACGGCCGTCTTGTGGAAGCTGCCGAAGTACCTGCGTGCAGGTTCTATATCGGTGTGCAGTTCCATCCGGAATTCAAGAGCAGACCGAACCGTCCGCATCCGCTGTTCCGGGAATTTGTAAAAGCCTCTCTTGAAAGGAGTGAAGCCAATGTCTGATCAGATTGTCGTCCTTGATTTCGGCAGCCAGTATAACCAGCTGATTGCAAGAAGAATCCGTGAATTTGGAGTATACAGTGAACTGCTGCCAGGTGATACATCCCTGGATGAGATTCTTGCCAGAGGCAGTGTGAAGGGAATTGTCTTCTCGGGCGGTCCCAACAGTGTGTATGAAGCGAATGCCCCAAGGTGTGATGAAAGGATCTTCTCATGCGGTCTGCCGGTGCTGGGAATCTGCTATGGTATGCAGATGAGCCATTACATGCTGGGAGGCACTGTATCACCCGGAGAGAAGCGTGAATACGGAAGGGCAGTGATCCGTACCGAAGACTGTGCACTGTTTGCCGGTCTGCCGCAGGAACAGACCGTATGGATGAGCCACGGTGATCAGGTGTCACAGCTGGCGGAAGGGTTTGTGCGCGCCGCTTCCAGTGATACCTGCATGAATGCTGCATCATACAATCCGGAAAAGAAGATCTGGACCGTACAGTTCCATCCCGAAGTAAGACATACGGAATACGGACTGCAGATGCTGCGCAACTTTGTGTTCGGAATCTGTGAAGCCAAAGCAGACTGGACGATGGAGGATTTCATTGCGGAGAAGGTAGAGGAAATCCGCCGGACAGCCGGGGATGACAATGTACTGCTTGCCTTGTCCGGCGGTGTGGATTCTTCCGTTGCGGCAGCCCTGCTGGACAGAGCAGTAGGTGATCATCTTTACTGCATGTTCATTGACCACGGTCTTCTGCGCAAAGGCGAGAGTGAATCCGTTATGGAAACATTTGCCGGCAATATGAAGCTGAATCTGGTGCGCATTGATGCCAGGGAACGCTTCCTGACAGCGCTGAAGGGTGTTTCCGATCCCGAAGAAAAACGCCGTATCATCGGCCGTGAGTTTGTTTATACATTCCGTGATGAAGTCAGAAAACTGCTGCAGGACAAGGATGTAAAGTGGCTTGCCCAGGGAACGCTGTATACAGATGTCATTGAAAGCGGCACCAAAACCGCACAGACAATCAAATCACATCACAATGTCGGCGGTCTGCCTGAAGACATGGATTTCAAGCTCATTGAACCGCTTAACAAACTGTTCAAGGATGAAGTGCGCGCCCTCGGAGAAACACTCGGTCTGCCTCATGAAATGGTGTGGAGACAGCCGTTCCCGGGACCCGGACTCGGTATCCGCGTTCTTGGCGAAGTGACGGAAGAAAAACTTGAGATCGTGCGGGAATCAGATGCCATTCTGCGTGAAGAAATCAGACTTGCCGGTCTTGATAAGGAAATCTGGCAGTATTTCACCTGTCTTCCCGACATCCGTTCAGTCGGTGTCATGGGGGATCAGCGCACATATGATTACACGGTTGCCGTGCGTGCCGTTACTTCCATTGACGGTATGACAGCTGACTGGGCAAGAATTCCGTATGAGGTGCTGGACAGAGTATCCAACCGGATCGTTAACGAAGTCAGGCATGTAAACCGTGTGGTTTATGACATTACCGGAAAGCCGCCGGGAACAATAGAGTGGGAATAGCCCTTTGTGAACTGTGGTATATGAAATAAACTGCTGTATATACTATTCATTCATATCTACGCAGTATATATTTCTCGAGTCTGATACCAAAAATGGTATCAGATTTCTTATTGCGGCAACATATCGATTTATCACCCGTTTTTATGACCATGCAGATGGGCGATAAAAGTGGAGTAATCAACTGCAAAGGATGGGAAACAATGGATTTATATGGACATTTGTGTCACCGATTATATGGACACAGATGGGTGCCCACAGTATAATATAAGAGTATTAAGCTGAGGAGGATCAAATTCATGATAATAGGGTCTGAAAGTGAAACTGTTGAATTTAAACGTACAACGGGTGAGAAAAATGAAGCTGTTGAAGCAATAGCTGCAATTTTGAATAAACATTGCCGGGGAACAGTTTATTTTGGTGTAGATGATTCCGGTTTTGTAAAGGGTCAGCAGGTGAGTGACTCTACTAAAAAAGATATATCAAGAGTAATCAGTGAAAGAATAGAGCCAAGAATTGCCCCGACAATTGAAGCTCTTACAATTGAGCAGCGAACTATTATTAAAGTTTCCTTTTCCGGACATAACAGACCGTACGCAGTAAATGGAAGATACCTTATTCGCACCGGTACAGAAAACAGAGTAATGTCTCCGGATGAATTGAAACGTCTGATTAAAAATGAAGACTATGCATCAAAATGGGAAGAAGAAATAACAGATTATACTTCAGACGATCTGGATGATGAGGCATTAAAAGACTTTTATCAGTCAGCTGAAGACTGCGGCCGATTAACTATGAAGAACTATGATAAGGCAAAGCTTCTTACAGTAATTGATGTGATTCATGACGGACATATAAACAACGGAGGCTACGCACTTTTTGGGAAGGATCCTAAAATAGGTTTGAAACTTGCGACATATGCCACAGATAACAAAGTGACTTTTACAGATTTAAAATTAATCGAAGGTAATATATATAATCTTGTCAATGATGCATTAGAGTATGTATTAAGTCGTATAAACTGGAGAACAGAAATTGGCACCAGAAAACGTAAAGAGATTCCGGAAATACCGGAAAGAGCATTAAGAGAGATTATTGTAAATGCTTTTGCACATGCAGATTATGAGACAATTCCTGAAATAGAAATCGGTATTCATCCAGGAAAGATAGAAATATATAATCCGGGATCGTTTCCTGATGATCTGACGCCTCTGGATTTTATCTCCCGGAACCTTCCGTCATATAAGCGAAATAAATTGATTCTGGATGTGCTTTTCAGGAGCAAGGATGTTGAAAAATCCGGAACAGGCTTTCAAAGAGTCAACGAATTGTGTAAGCAGCAGAATGTAACCTGGTCATTCAGAAAAGAAGCATATGGGTTCTTCTTCGAGTTTATCCGGACAAATGTCCAGTTAAATGTCCAGATAAATACAGAATTAACTGAACCTGAACAAGTGATTTTCAATTTAATTCAAAACAATGAAGGTATATCAAAAGCGGAAATGGCTATTAGAATTGGAAAATCTGAAAAGACAGTTCAAAGAATCATCTCCTCTTTAATGGAGAAGCAGGTAATTGAAAGAGTAGGATCAAATAAATCTGGAAGCTGGAAAGTTAAACTACAGTAGTCCTGTCAAGCTTAAATAAAAAGTCGATATGTTAATGAATTCTGCTACCATTCTTTGATACCATTTTGCTACCATGCAGATCGTAAACGTGGTAGATATGAGTGAAAATCGTAGATAGAAATACATGAAATATACTAAAACGTAAATTATTTACTTTACGTGCAGGAAATCATTATCGAGTGGGAATAGTTCAATGTCCCGATGTACTCCGGATTATTCTGAAATATGTAAACTGAATTATTCTGGTACTAATCAAACAAATAAAATTGATGGATTAATGAATGAGACCTTGCATACATATGTAGGGTCTTTTCTTTATGAATATAGAATTTTTCAATTATGGATATTTCCATAGTTTAGCAGTTAACCTTGGGAATGATTATCCTGCCTTTGCCGCCACAGTATCTAATCGTTTCATCTACGATTTTCCGGGCTGTTGTGAGCAGCAAATCGTTGTCGGTTGCCTCATTGCCCTGTACGATATAGAACACATTCTTCGTTTGTTCATCCACCTTGGTCTTTTCCACCTGTCGGATCTCCAGGCGGCAAAGCACTTCATTCGCATCATCGCAATAACTGTATTCATGCGGACTATTCTGAACAGGTTCACTTTGCCCAATCGGGACAAAACGCTCTGTTCCATCTGTGAAGCGAAGCGTCACGTTTCCGTCCACATGGTCAATATCATGCGCCCCCAGTGCAAGCTTGCTTTCCATGGAAATGATGTTGTAAATGTCCACCGCCTGGTTGATAAAAAATACGTCACCATGTTTATTCAGGAGCCTGATCAGGTTTTCACTTGTAGGAATATTCTTCCGGCGCTTTACACCGGCACGGTCATGCAGGATATGGAATCCCTCCAGTATCGGATCTGCGTGATAATCTATATCTTTATATTCATCCAGCAGATGGGCTAGGATTTCTTTTCTTTTTTCCATCCATTCCGGAGATATCAGCGTATTGTCTATTCCTTCGATCACCGGGAAAACTATTTTGACTCCGATATCCAGAACAGACTTCTCTACGGCAAATTGTATTTCGTTCACATTACTCATATTAGGTCCTCCTATTTTTCAGCGTTGCATTCATGCTCCCGGACTTGTATCCTTTCATGTCAAGGGTGATAAACAGGAAGCCTATCTCCCTGTATTTTTCATTGACTGTCTCACGGATTTCATTTACAGCGAGCCTCGGAATGATCTCAGGCAAAACTTCGATTCCATGCATTCTCACATGTTCTTCAAAGAAACCATGCTCGATAAGGAATTGCTCAGCACGATCGAGCACGTGCAGTTTTTCCTCTGCGGTTATACCATGCGGCATTTTTTACCATAGCATAACTGCGTGCTCATCATTTTTCCCTTTTCATGATGTTTCCCGGATATTGAAAAACCCGGAAACATCTCAATAAGCTCCCGGGCAAATGGCATACGGATACGATATTCTTTCGTATTGATCAGAGGTGTTCGGAAGTGCAGGCGAACACCCCGGCCACACAGTATGCCCGGGAGTTAATCATTCGACAGCACATCATTTCGTTGTACGTGTATTTTTCCCGCAGCATACATGGTTCCTTTCTGATTGATGAAACTATACCGTCATACACCTACTAAGTCAATAGGCAGTTTGGAAGAAAAACGGTTTTGCGGACAGGTCCATACATTGAACTTGTCAGCCTGCAATAGAATGTATAAGTCAAACTTGGAGGTTCTGCATGATTTCAACAAAAGGATGCTATGCGATGCGTATAATGATCGATATATGTGAACACGGAGGAGAAGGTTATAATCCTCTGAAAGATATTGTTTATACCATGAGGAAGTTTGATTATTAGAAAAGATGGTTTGAAGCAAGCGGTAAAAAATCTGTGCTTTGATACCATTCTCTGATACCATTTTGCTACCATGCGGATTGTAAACGTGGTAGATGTGAGTGAATATCGTAGATACAAACACATGAAATATATCAAAACGTAAATCATTTACTTTACGTACAAGAAATCATTACCGAGTGGGAATAAGTCGCTTGAAAAAGTGTGTTTTATATTTTGAAAGTAATGCAAAAATACCGTCAGAAACCACAGAAGACATTTGAAAAAAGCTGATTCTGATTTTGGAAGTCGCTTGAAAAAGTCGCTTATTATTATTTGAAGTCGCTCGAAAAAGACGTATACATGAAAAATACCAAAACGTAAATAATTTACTTTACGTGTAAGAAATCATTATTGAGTGGGAGTAAGTAGCAAATCATATAAACAGAATACCTCAAATCACTTAAAGGTGTTTGAATGATTACTGATTACAGTCAGTGAGACTTGACTGTAAGGCGTCAGAACAGTTTCAAAGTAACATTTCAGGGCTCACTCTGAAAGTCACATAGATGTCCGTTCCTGACAATTTCTCAAACAGCAACTTAAGCCTTCACGGATCGAAATGCTCTGTATAAAGTGAAACAAACAAGCCGCCTGTGTATCATTTTCACTGAGACAAATGTATCATTTGTGAGTTTGTGATACATTTGTCTCGGTCAGATGCCGGGGAGGATGTTATGAAAAAAGCTGTGAAAACTGTAGGAATTATACTGATTGCTGTTGTGATAATCGCGGCCATTGCAGTGGGAGCGATCCTTGGCAGAACTGTTTTTGTCCGGCATCCGGAGCTTAAAGGCGAACCGGAAATCGGAAAATGGTACCGTATTACTCCGGATGGGACAAAGTCCTCTGATGGGAGTGAATGGCACGGGCTTATCAGGGTAGGGACAGAGAACAAGGTTGCTGTATATTTCTTCGGCGGCGGAGTTAGTATCAACGATTATACTTCCGAACATGGCAAAGAGTTTTTTGCTACAACAGCCCAGGTACAGGATTTCGTCGCTTCCGGAGGAATCGGCAGCACTTCAGAAGAAAATCCTTTCCGTGACTGGACTTTCCTTGTTCTGCCATACGCCAGTGGAGACTTTCACAGTGGAACAGGTGAATATCATTATACAGACGGCGGTAAGGAGAAGGTGGTTTATCATAACGGCTACAGCAACTATTCTGCCTTCATGGATGCGGCTGCGCCTTATATCGGCAATCCAGACGTTTTGCTGGTAACCGGTTTCTCGGCAGGCGGTTTTGCAGCATCGCTTCTGGCGGATGATGTAATCGACCGGTTCCCTTCTGCGGAAAATATCACGGTATGTGTGGACAGTTCACTGCTTCTCTATGACGGCTGGCATGAAACAGCTGAAGAATTGTGGCAGTCACCTTCAATCATCGCCCACCGGCTGATCAGTGACAATCTGGTTCTGGACAGTCTTACCGCACTGCATAATAAGCGCGGCGATACAGTAAAAATTCTTTTTGACTGTTCATATCGTGATGATACTCTGCAGGAATACCAGGCGTATATCCGGACCGGTACGATGACCAAAAACAAAGAAAACGGTGATCTGTTCCAGGCAGATCTTGCAAAGATGGCTGACGGCCTGCAGAAGAATATCCCCGGTATCGGTATATATATCTGGAAATACAAAGAAGATCCGGAAACCCGCAACACACAGCATACAATCATATCCAGCAATGTTTTTGACAGACTGGAGGATGATGTCAGCGTCGCGGACTGGATTTACGCAGCCGTGAATGGGAATGTTCAAAGCCACGGGCTCTCATTGCTGAATGAATAAGAAGGTGACATATGAAGAAAATGACAAAAGTGATGTTTATAATCATTGCCGCGCTGGCTGCCGGCGGAGCGGGTCTGTTCTTTTATATCAAAGCGCAGTTTCCTTCCGGAAACGCTCTTTTCAAAGAATTAGTTGATAAATGAGAAAATGCCATAATGATATTCTCCATACGCAGTAAACAGATTGACAGGTAATGGAATACGGGTGATTTCATTACATCTGAAAGGAATCTGTTCCATCATTGTGGTC
>JAFUCL010000049.1 GCA_017459725.1 Solobacterium sp.
ATCTAACTAATAGCAGTTTCCATACAACGAAGCGGCCAGATAATTCTCCACGTAGTCAAAGCTACAAGAATATGTGATACAGGTACGCATTCACGATCTCAATTCTACTCGGTAATCCGGGCCGATACTAATCCGGAAGAGCACGGAGATGTATACAGATTCTGCTTAGCTGGATGAGCTTAATTTGTATATACCAAGAAAATGAAAGGTATTCAAAAAATTGTAACGTCAGTACTCTTAGCAACAATGAGCTGTAACCTGATTGGATGTGGATCAGGCAGCAACGGATCGTCTGCATCCAATGGAACCGCTTCGGCGGAACCGACAGCCGCATCCAGCACAGCCGAAACGACAGCCGCAACACAGACAGAAACAACAGGGAAACAGCCATCTGACATGCTGTTTGGAATCATGGGTTTCGTTGAGAATCAATGGAGCAACATGCTTACCGATGGAATGAAGGCTGCCTGTGATGATTACGGCGTTG
This sequence comes from Solobacterium sp., assembly GCA_017459725.1. Taxonomy (GTDB): domain Bacteria; phylum Bacillota_I; class Bacilli_A; order Erysipelotrichales; family Erysipelotrichaceae; genus Bulleidia. Next base: position 488 of record JAFUCL010000049.1, read on the forward strand.
AATATGTTTACGGAAACTACAACAACGATGACTCAAAGATTCCAGAGCTTTTGAACACATGGACAACGATGGGTGTTGATGCAGTCGTTTCTTCCCCCAGCACCACAGTCGGTGTAGGTCCGTATCTTGAAGCAAGTGAAAACGGAGTTCATCAGGCAATATGCAACACTGGATTCTCAGAAGGCGATGTCAGTTTCGTTGATGTGTATATGATCTATACACAAGAAGACCTTGCAGCGGCAAATGTTGACTATGCTGTAGAGTTCATCAAGAACATGGATGAAGAACCAGTCATCGCAGTGATTGGTTACGGTGGATTTGCAGCTATAGATATTCGATATGATGCATGGATCTCAGAGATCAACAAGAAGCTCGGAACTAATTATTCTGCTGTTGCAGAGGCAGGATCTGGTCAGGCTGATTTCGCTACAACTGCAACGACAGATATTCTGACAGCTCATCCGGAGGTCAATATTATTTATGCAACTTATGAAGCTGTGGCTGATGGTGCTATCGCCGCAATTGACAGTCTTGGTCTTCGTGGAAAAGTACATGTCTTTGCAGTAGACTGCAGTGAACAGATGTGTGACTTCATGTTGGAAGATGATCCGATCCTCATCGGCTGTGCTTCGCAGGATCCGTTCCTTGAAGGATACCAGACCACCGAACATATGATCAAGATCCTTGCAGGTGAAGAAGAATCCTGCCACGGAGAAATCACATACCTGAAAGGAACATCGGTAAACTGCGGAGATATTGAGAATGTCAAGAAATACAAGGAATATCTCCAGTCGTTCTCAAACAATTGATGTTTTAATCAAACGAGCATGCAGAGACGGCATTGATTGTCTCTGCATGCATTTAGATACAAGGAGAGTGCTATGAATTCCATAGTTGCAGAACATATAACCAAAATATATCCGGGAACGATTGCTTTGGACGATGTTTCGATTTCTTTTGAAAGCGGTAAGATTCATGCGTTTGTAGGTAAAAACGGATCCGGAAAATCCACATTGATGAAGATCTTTGCTGGAGCTGAACAGAGAAGCGAGGGAATCATCCGTCTGAACGGCAATGAAGTTAATTTCAAAAGTCCAAAAGAGGAATTTGAAGTAGGCATCGCAACTGTTTTTCAGGAACTGAGTCTGGTGCCCAGCATCTCTGTGGCAGAAAACATCTTTATCGGCAGATTGCCTGTGAAAGCAAATAAACTGATCGACTGGGACAAAGTGTATGCAGATGCAAAAGAGGTACTGAACAATCTCGGCCTCGATATAGATCCAAAAACGATTGTCAGAGACCTTCCAATCTCTCAGCAGCAGATGGTGGAAATAGCAAAGGCTATGAGTTTTCATCCCCAGGTACTTCAGTTGGATGAACCAACCAGTGCACTTTCTCAAAGTGAAGCAGAAACCCTGTTTGCATTGCTGCAGGAGTTAAAAAAACAGGATGTGGTAATCATATTTGTCTCACATCGTTTAGATGAACTTTGGAAGATTGCGGATGACTGTGTAATCCTGCGTGACGGCAAACTGATTGGTGTTCTGCCGATGCCGGAGTCACCGCGAGAATCGGTACTTCAGATGATGTTTGGCAATCTGACCGTTGAAAAAAGACCGGAAGATTTGTCTCATACCGATGAGACCGTACTAAAGGTCGATCATCTCACCAGACCAGGCAAATTTCAGGATATCAGCTTTGAGGTAAAAAAAGGTGAAGTCTTGGGAATCGCCGGCATGATGGGCTCAGGCAGAACAGAGCTTCTGCGTGCGATTTTCGGTGCTGATAAATTCAAAAGCGGGACAGTTGAAGTTAAGGGACAGAAAGTGAATAATCCTACTCCGAACAAGATGCGTAACCTTGGTGTTTCAATGCTCCAGGAAGATCGGAAAACAGTGGGTATCATCGCTCGTGATGACATCGTGATGAATACGACCATGTCAATTATAGACAGACTCGGAAACGGGATCTTTTACAGCCAGAGCAAAGCTGAAGAAGCCACCAACAAACAGGTAAAAGCGCTCGGCATCAAGCTTGCTGATATTCATAACAAAATGAATTCTCTTTCCGGAGGGAACCAGCAGAAAGTCATCGTTGGCCGCTGGTTGAACGCAGATCCGGACATTATCTTCTTTGATGAGCCCTCTCGGGGAATCGATGTACAGTCCAAGCAACAGATCTTCAAGATCATTTGGGATCTCAGCCGCCAGGGAATCACAAGTGTTGTTGTCTCATCGGAACTGGAAGAATTATTGGAACTGTGTACGCGCATCATCGTGATGCAGCAGGGGAAGTTCACCAGAGAGATCACTGGTAAGGAACTGGAAGAAATGACGATTGATCAGCTTTATATGATCTGCATGGAGGGCATCGAATAATGAAGAACGAAAAACTGAGTCTTTTTCTGAGAAAGTATATTCTTTACATCATCATGATAGTAATCGGCGCGGCCACGACATGTGTCAACGCCAGATTCCTTTCAATCAATAACTTTGTCAATATCCTGCGGAGTGTTTCTATTCAGGGTGTACTGGCATGCGGTGTGACCATGATTCTCGTCAGCGGTAATATCGATCTGTCCTTTGGCTCAATGATCGGACTTACCGGTGTCATCATTGGCTATGGCGGAAAGTTCTTCCAGACATTAGGCATGTCTCCTACTCCGGCATGTATCATCTCCATTCTGATTGCATTCGCAGTCGCTACTGTGATTGGACTGATCAACGGCTACTTTGTATCAAAGTGGAAGATGCCTGCAATGATGGTTACTGTCGCGACACAGTTTCTTATGACTGGTCTTGGCGGCATTATCTCCGGTGGGTATCCTACGAATGAGTTTCCTTCATGGTTTACGTTTTTCGGCAAGGACCGTATCGGAATCATTCCGTATTCTGTGCTGATCGTATTGGTGTTCTTTGCTGTATTCTATGTGATTCTGAACAAGACCAAATTCGGGCGCACAATCTATGCTGTCGGCGGCAATGCCGAAGCGTCACGTCTGTCAGGTATTGACACCAAGAAGTATATCTTTTCCGTATATGTCATCATGCAGTGGTGTGCTGTTGTCGCCGGTATCATCATGTCTTCACAGCTGATGCAGGGATCACACAGTTATGGCGGAAGTGTGACATTCAATGTCATTGCTGCGGTTATCATCGGCGGCTGTGGAATGAGCGGCGGCACCGGAAATATGAAAGGCACGATCACAGGTCTTATTCTGCTTGGAATCATTCAGAACAGTCTGACGATCATAAATGCGAGTGAATATACACAGTATGTTGTACGTGCATTCCTGATCATATTCTCTATCTGGCTGACAACCGTACAGGAACTCAGAGCAAACGCAACGGACAAGTAACGGAGAAAAAACATGGCAATGAATTTTATAAGAAGACATGATTATCCACTTGTACAGACGACCAGCGGTACGATACGGGGATATGTACAGGATGATGTCTTTAATTTCAGAGGTATACCATACGGAGAGGCAAAACGTTTTATGCCGCCGACACCGATCAAACCGTGGTCAGGTATTTTGGATACGCAAACTTATGGACCTGTATCGATTCCGTTGTTTAAACATCCGATCGATAAGTTCGATACGGCAATTGGCATGCGGTTCTGGCCGGCATCTGAGGATTGTCTGAATCTGAATATCTGGACAAACAATATCAATAATGAAACTAAAAAGCCTGTCATGTTCTGGATCCATGGTGGCGGCTTTGCATTCGGCTCATCTGTGGAATTGCTTGCATATGAAGCTGAGAATCTGGTCAAGAAGGAAGATGTTGTCGTTGTTACCGTAAACCATCGTTTAAATATTTGGGGTTACCTGAATCTTTCCGCATATGGTGAGGAGTATAAATGCTCCGGAACTGCCGGCATTGCGGATCTTGTACTTGCATTACGGTGGGTAAAAGACAATATATCCCGATTCGGCGGCGATCCGTCAAACGTGATGATCTTTGGCCAGAGCGGCGGTGGTATGAAGGTTCAGGCATTGATGCAGGTCAAGGATGCAGAGGGTCTGTTCCATCGAGCAGCAATCCAGAGTGGCTGCGAATATCATAACGGAAGTGCAGTTGATCTGACTCCGACAGTGGAAGAATCATTGAAAACGGCAGATCTGATCGTCAATGAACTGGGACTGACAAAGGATACGATTCAGGATATCCAGACAAAATCAACCGCAGAAATCGAACAGGCAGTGGAAAGGTTGGTCCGGAAGGGACATGGTGAACTGCTTGTCAGATGGGGTCCGATAGCGAATGAATACTATCCCGGAACTCCTCTTGATGCCGGATTGATGGACTGCAGTGATTCGATTCCGGTCATTATCGGTTCAAATATCGGAGAATGGGCTGAAACGATGGGAATCGACTACGGAGCAGAATCATCTGATGAAACAAAAATGCAGCTCCTTCAGCAGCAGTTTGGTGAACATACAGATGAGATGATTGCTGAGTTCCGCAAGGTATATCCGGATAAGGATCTGATCGTGCTGCATTATCTTGACAATATCTTCCGGTATCCATCGCTGCTCTATGCACAGATGCGTGCAGCAAAAGCCGGAACAGCACCAACATATCTGTATATTCTCGGATACAATTTTGACTTTAATGGCGGTTTCCCGGCATGGCATTGTTCGGAAATTCCTTTAATATTCAGGAGCAGTCTGCGCATGCCGATATTTCATGAAGAAGGCGCTCAGAAACTTCAAGAGGAAATGTCCTCCTCATGGGCACAGTTTGCCCGTACAGGTGATCCCAATAATCCAGCGATTCCTGAATGGCATCCATATACTGTCGATGAACCGGCGACAATGGTCTTTGACAAAAATACAGCAGTGAGAATCGGACATGATCAAAAACTGACAGAAATGCTGCATGAATACACTATCCCGGGTGATATAGGAGAGGCTATAGAGTCGATCGGTGTTGAAAAGAAGGCACCTGCAGAATTCAAATAGGAGGAGACATGAAAATAACCGATAAGTTTTTGTGGGGAGGATCGGTCAGTGCTGCTCAATGTGAAGGAGCATGGGATGAGGATGGAAAAAGTCCGGTACAGGTTGATTATGCCGGGCTGGGAACCACAAAAGACAGAAGGTATGTCTACTATCGTGCTGAAGACGGAACAAGAGGAAAGATCCGGCAGCATGAAACACTTCCGGCTGGCGCAAAATACGAATTGTTTGATGATATCCATTATACAAACCATGTTGGCATTGACTTCTATCATCACTGGCGTGAAGATATTGCTTTGTTTGCTGAAATGGGATTTACAACATTTAATACATCGATTTCATGGGCAAGGATCTTGCCGCATGGTATTGAAGGCGGTGTAAATCAAGCTGGCGTTGACTTCTACAGACAGGTCTTTGAAGAATGCCGAAAATACGGAATGGATCCTATCATCACACTGTATAAGTATGATGAGCCAGTATACTTTGAGGAGACGTACGGTGGCTGGGAAAACCGTGAGATGATCCGTCAATTCACGGAATTTGCCAAAGTCTGCTTTACTGAGTATAAAGATCAGGTCAATAAATGGCTCACATTCAATGAAATCAATATTCTCACACATTTCGATATTCTTGCGGACTTTAATTCCGGTGGGCAGCAGACGTCTTATACAAAACTGCACAATCAAATGGTCGCGGCTGCACAGGCTGTTATCGAAGCACATAAGATCAATCCGGAAAACAAAGTGGGATGTATGATCGCGGGATTGTGCACATATCCGTATACATGTGATCCGAAAGATGTTTTAGGTGCATATAAGTTCTTTCAGGAAGGATTCTGTTACTGTGCCGACACGATGGTCAGAGGATATTATCCTTCGTTCGCTCAGAGGATCTGGAGAGAGCGCGGTGTAATAAATGATTTTATCAAACCGAAGGATACAGAGATCTTAAAACAAGGAAAATCAGATTTTCTGGCTTTCTCATACTATATGTCCAATGTGTTCACCACGCATGATGCAGGCACTGAACTTTTGAATGCAGGAGCACAGGGCAGATTGAAAAATCCGTATCTTGAAGCGAGTGATTGGGGTTGGCAGATCGATCCAACAGGTTATGAGTATTTCCTGCATTATCTGTATGACCGTTATCAGGTGCCGCTGTTCGATGTGGAGAACGGACTTGGTGCCTTTGATAAAGTGGAGGAAGACGGCAGCATTCACGATGAATACCGAATCAATTACCTGCGCAAACATATCCGGCATCTTATGAAAGCGAGAGAAGATGGTGTTGATATCTTTGGATATACAACATGGGGTCCTATCGATCTTGTCGCGTTTACGACGGGACAAGTGGAGAAGCGCTATGGTTTCATTTATGTAAATATAGATGATCAGGGTAACGGTGATCTGAAACGAATTCGGAAAGACTCGTTCTATTGGTACAAGAAAGTTATTAGTTCTGACGGAAAAGATCTAGGCGAATAAAAGAGAAAGGAAACAATATGGCATTATATACTCTGAATTTTGAAAGTCAGTATCTCCATAACAATACAGAAGTATCTGTGATTATGCCTGACCGGCCACGAATGGTAGAAGCAGAGGAATTTTATGGAAACGGAAAAAAGTACAGCGTTCTGTGGCTTCTGCATGGCACATTCGGAGATCATACTGACTGGATCAGACATACAAACATCGAATTATATGCATGTGAACGCAATCTGATAGTGGTCATGCCAAGCGCATTAAACAGTGACTATGTCAACTGGCCGGGATTTGGAATGGGCTATGACATGGAAAAGTTTATGGTAAAAGAACTAATGCCGATGATCTATAATTGGTTCCCGGCTTCTAAGGAACGGGAGGACAATTTCATTGCCGGTTTGTCAATGGGAAGCATGGGTGCCGCGTTGTTTTCAACATGGTATCCGGAAAAATTCGGTGCTTCTGCTTGGCTTTCCGGATGTCCACAGAATTGGCATACGACAAGAAATCTGGGCAGCAGCACACTTCCGCCGAGCAGAAGAAATGAGAATATCATTGATAATGAAGGAGGCATTGAAAAACTGCTGAATTCACATCGTAATGTATGGGATAGACTAAAGGAAATGGACAGATCTGCGCTTCCGAGGCTGTTTATCTGCAGCGGAACGGATGATTTCCTGTACGAGAACAATTATTTGGTATTCAAAGAATATGCGCAGGAAATCGGACTGCAGGCTGAATTTGAGGAACTGGAAGGGTATACCCATGAATGGCGCTTCTGGGATAAAGAGATTGAAAAAGCATTGGACTTTTTCAGCATCAGCAATAAAGACGGCGGTAATGCCTTCTGAATGTGCAGGAGAGTAATATGAGCGATGTGATCCGTTTGATCAGTGCAGCAGGAAGCGATTTCGAAAAAATGAGCCCAATGGATCTTAAAGAATCTATCTTCAAATCCGAGGGCAGAGTTGTTATGGGCCAGCATCTTCTGTTTGCGGGAAGTGGTCTGGTTCGGGGTGTGACCAATACCGAAGTGATGTTTTCCTGGGGCGCCGATATGGTCATGCTGAATACGATGGATCTGGATGATCCGGAGAATAACCCGGGTCTGCAGGGATTGTCATTGAAAGAATTGAAAGCACGCTGTCGACGTCCTATCGGCATATATCTTGGATGCCCGAAAAATACAGATATGGATTCGAACGGAAAGACATTATACCGGCGGGAAGGTATGCTGTGTACACCGGATCACGTCGGAAAGTGTATCGAATTGGGCGCAGATTTTATTGTGCTTGGCGGAAATCCCGGTTCCGGTACTTCAATCGACGATGTTATACGTTGTACCAAATGGGTCAAGGATATGTATGGAGACCGCATTCTGGTATGTGCCGGGAAATGGGAAGACGGCATTTATGAAAAGGTGCTTGGAGACCCTGTCTCAGGCAGAGATGACAAGGAAATCATCCGGCAGTTGATTGATGCCGGGGCAGACTGTATTGATTTTCCGGCTCCAGGATCACGGGCAGGCATAAGTGTGCGGCATATACAGGAACTTGTCGAGTATACACATACCTATAAGCCCGGAACGCTTGCTCTGTGCTTTCTGAACAGTTCAGTGGAAGGAGCGGATCAGGATACTGTACGGCTGATTGCTCTGAAGATGAAGGAAACCGGTGCTGATATTCATGCAATCGGAGACGGCGGCTTTGCCGGCTGCACCACTCCGGAAAATATCTATCAGTTGAGTGTGTCAATAAAAGGAAAACCGTATACATATTTCCGGATGGCAAGCACAAACAAGTAAAACTAATTATTACAAAAGACCTGAAAGCAGAGGCTGCAACAGTTGAAAACTGTAACAGCCTCTTTTAGATACAAAAGAAAGCACGGGTATATCCCATGCTTATCTGTCTTCGTCTGTTTTGTTTGTTGTTTTGCTCTGAACGCCCGTATAGATAATGCTGTTTCTGACGGGAGATGTCATCTCTGTGGAAATCGGCGTTACGATGGACGTGGAAGTGACCACACCGATGCTCTTTTCCTTCTGGGCATCGTTTATACCGGTCAGTTCATCTTTTTTGCCGCTGTAGGTCCAGGTGTCGGTAATATACTTCTTTACGACACTCTCTTCGAGGTTTTCAATCTGCACATCAACGAGATTCGGATCGATGGCGAGTTCATAACCCGGTTCCGTCTGGATCAGCTGATCAGGCGTATATTCCTGAATCTCTTCCTGGGTGGGAGCCTGATACTCGTAATAGGGAGCGCCGCCGGCATCACCGTCCAGATAAATATATCCGATCAGTGCCTGTCCGTAGCGGGAACTGAAGCCGTCTGACCAGCCTTCGTTGTAACCGCCGAGGAAGCCGCCTTCCTTTACATAAATATTCTGACCGTCAAAGTCGGCCACATAACCTACATGGCCTACCCAGACGCCTACAGAGTTGGCTCTTGGATACGGGGATACTGTATATCCCATCGCTGCTGCTGAATCATACCACTGAGTCGAGTAACCGAATGCAGGCAAAGCAATACCTGTTGCTTCATAGACGAGCTGCCATGCTGACCATGTGCAGTTCGACCAGCCGCCGGTATAGGGATTGGCGGCATAGTAATAATCTTCTCCTTCCGCAAGTACGGCAGTGCTTTGAGGTGCCAGCAGTGTGATGCAGAGCAGAACGGCACACATCCGCATAATGCGTTTACCCATGTGCCGGATACGTTCTGTCATAACCATCCCATCTATTATGATACATAATCCGAAATTATTCCAGTATTTTGACATCTGCTGTGAATAACAGCATAATATTCACAAAGGCGTATTGTCTTTGGACAATATTGAAAACAGCCTTTTGAGTCGGTAAAATATGCGTGTTGCAGGAGAAGTATATGGCTAACAGATTACCTGAAAAACTGACAGCTCTGAGAAAAAACTTCAACGAATCGCTGGCGGACGCAGCCGGTAAAGCCGGTGTTCCTGTCGCAGAATATATGAACTGGGAAAACGGAAACACGATCCCGCGGATAGAACAGCTCAGGAAAATCGCAGCGATCTACAGAGTCAATCTGACCGAACTTGCGGACAATGAGCGTGAAGTGACACTGCCGCATCCGGACCTTGCCTTTGAAAGTGTGAATATTCCGTTTGCGGAGGATATCAACCAGGATGATCCGGATGAAGAACCGGCATATACCAATGCCATTCCGATTGCGGATGAAGTGGCGGAAGAGCTGCTGAATCCCGAGGCAGTGACAGCGGAAAGCGATGAACCGGAAGCACAGGATACCATGGAACATACCATGAAGATCGGCACTGTGCAGACAACCGCTGCGCCGGAAGATCCGGATCTCGGACATACCAGAGTCCTCAGCCCGGATGAGCTGCAGGAAACCATGGTCAATACCATCATTGATGATCCCAAACCGGTCACCAATACCGTTACTAAGCAGACAAAGAAAGAAGAACCGAAGAAACCGGTCTGGCTGTATGCGGCCGTGGCTGCGGCAGCTGCGCTTCTGGGCATTATTCTCTTCTTTGTCGTAAACAGGGATGAGACAGTCACACCTGCAGGGGATAAACTGGCCCTCGGCAGTACGGGAAGATTCGTGCTTGCGGAGAAGTTCTCTGCATACATCAAAGATGACGGGACACTGATCACGGCAGGTCAGGCACCCGATGTAACAAGACTCAGCGGGACAGTGCAGATTGCGGCCAAAGGCGATGACCTGTACGGTCTGAAGCAGAACGGCACCGTGGTGACAACCGGCAGTGATAAAACACCGGATGCCTGGGAGAATATCACCATGATTGCGGCTTCGGATACACATGTGCTCGCTCTGCAGAAAGACGGCAAAGTGGTCTGCAGCGGGGAATCCATCGGATGCTCTGTATCCAACTGGGAAGATATCACCGAGATCTATGCCGGCAGGGATATTTCCATCGGTAAAACGAAAAACGGCAAGTTTGTGACAGCCGGTGTATTCAACAGCTCCGGTGCAATCGAACGCCTGGATGATGCGGTATATTTTGCCATTGCGGATGATCAGATCATCGGTGTGCACAGAGACGGTACGGCGGATTCCTACCCGATCAGCACAGCCGAGACAAGCATCCTGTATGCATGGAAGAATGTGAAGCAGGCAGCTGCGGGAACAGGCTTTGCGGCCGGTCTTACTTCTGACGGTCAGCTTCTGCTGGAAACCGGGAATTCCGATCTCAGCGAAGCAGTCAAAGACTGGAAGGGACTGAAGTACATTGCCGCAAAGGGCGGTACACTTACCGCGGTCAGTGCGGATGAGAAGATCATCGGCGCCGGCAGTAATTCCTACGGACAGTGCGGAACGGTTTCGGAATCTCCGTCATCGCAGACATCCGCCAAACTTGCGTCCGTGCAGAATATCCATTTCACGGTATCCAGGACCAATCTGCAGATCAGCTGGGATGCCGTACCCAATGCGGAATACTACGAGATTACGCTGTCAACGAATCCCGAAACCAAGATGAAGTCCGTACGCAACTCCGCCAGTGTGTCAGCGACCAAACTGACCAGCGGGGAAACCTATACCGTGAAGATCACACCGAGCGTGCAGGATAAGACAAAGTATGCGGATGGTGAGCCGACCACGGTGACATACACGTATGAAGCACCTGCCGAACAGCTGGCAGCGCCGCAGAATCTGCAGTGTGAACTTAAAGACGAAGTTCTGACGATCACCTGGGATGCGGTTGAACATGCGGACTATTACAATGTGGCCATTGAGTCCATGGTGCAGAAGGTGGAAGGAACATCCCTGAAGATCGAAGACACCAAGCATATGGAAGACGGCCGTGAATACACGGTATATGTTACGGCAATGTCGAATGATACGAAGAAGTGGCTGGAAAGCGACGGAGCAACCGCCAAATTCACCTATAAGGCGAAGGTTGTTACGGTCAAGGAAAAGCTGAAGGCACCGGAAGGACTGGAAGCTTCCGTCAACGGCGACAACAGCTGGACGCTGAAGTGGACAAAGGTTGCCAACGCTGCGAAGTACGAAGTGGTGATCGGCAGTCAGGCAGCCCGTACGGTTGAGACCAATGAGCTGACGCTGAAAGCGGATGAACTCGCTGACGGAACAACCTATACGGTAACCATTACCGCGATCCCGTCAGATACCGAGAAGTATTCAAACAGCCAGAAATATACAACCGAGAAGGTATATACCGTGAACCAGCCGGAACCGACGCCTACGCCGACTCCCGAACCTACACCGACGCCGACACCCACACCGGAGCCTACGCCTACGCCGACACCCACACCTGAACCGACTGCGGAACCTACGCCGGAACCGACCCCGGAACAGACGGAAACACCTGCACCGGAAGGCGAAGGAGAGAATGCTGAAGGAGGGGAAATCGGATAATGGAACAGACCTGGTACTATACAAAGGGAGACGGTCAGCAGAACGGACCGTACACGGATGAAGAGCTGGAAAAGCTCATCAGGCAGGGTATTATCCTTGCGGATGACTATATCTGGACAGACGGTCTCGATGAGTGGCTGCTTGTCGGAAATACGATCTACAGCATTTATCTTCCCAAAGAGTAAGTAAAGAAGAGCCCTTGCGGCTCTTCTTTTTGTTATAGAAAACTCCCGGATAGTCCGGGAGTTCAAAAGAGGTTAACCGAAGAGTCTCTGCCAGCGGAGCCTATAATGAAGATGCGGTCTGCCAACTGCAAAACATTAAGGAGGACACATGGAAGAGACACATACATTATCGCACACAACATGGAATTGTAAGTATCACGTTGTATTCGCCCCAAAGTATAGGAGACAGGTATTTTACGGAGAAAAGAGACAGGATTGCGAGTGGCAGACCGTACATGCGCTTCTGAGCGCAACCAGTAATATGAGGGCTAGGCCCGTATTGTGAAAAAGAGGCTGTAACAGTTGAAAAGCTGTTATAGCCTCTTTTGAATTGGTAAAATGGAGATATGAAAAGTGCTAATCAAGTACTAGCCCTACCTGATCAGCGAACATATTATAATGCTGTTCAGCTGGTTATGCCAATCG
>JAFUCL010000050.1 GCA_017459725.1 Solobacterium sp.
GGATCGACCGGGACTGATCGATCCTTTGAACTACTATCTGAGTAATTCGTGCTGACAATACAGATGTAGCGCCGTATACGAGATCCGTACGTACGGTGCAACGGGAGGGGCGGGACTAATAATCCCCCTCTACCCTATTTTTACTGCTTTGTTCTGATTACTTCATCAGGGACAGATACATTGCCTTGATGTCTTCAATCGTTACAGGACGCGGGTTGCCCGGTGTGCAGGCATCCTTGAGAGCGTCTGCGGAGAGTGCATCCACATCGCTTTCCGGAACGACATCCTTCAGGGACATCTCAATGCCGACATCCTCACCGAGTTTTCTGACAGCGTCAATGGCAGCCTTGCGGGCATCTTCCAGCGGCATTGTATATGCACCTTCAACACCGAATGCATCAGCGATGTCTCTGTACTTTTCACCGGAGCACGGTGCGTTGAACTCCATAACGGTCGGCAGCAGGGTTGCGCATGCCTTGCCGTGCGGCATTCCGTAGTAAGCGGAGAGGGTGTGCGCCATGGAGTGGTCAACACCGAGACCGACATTGGAGAAGCCCATACCGGCAATGTACTGAGCAAGTGCCATGCCTTCACGGCCTTCTGCTTCATTGTTTACGGCACCGCGCAGGGATTTGGCAATCATGCGGATGGCCTTGATGTGGAACATATCGGAGAGTTCCCAGGCACCGGCTGTGATGTAGCCTTCAATAGCGTGGGTGAGGGCATCCATGCCTGTAGCAGCGGTCAGTCCCTTCGGCATTGTGGACATCATATCCGGATCAACGAAGGCAACAACAGGGATATCATGAGGATCCACGCAGACGAACTTTCTCTTCAGTTCAGGATCCGTAATGACATAGTTGATGGTTACTTCAGCAGCGGTGCCGGCTGTGGTCGGAACAGCGAGAATCGGTGTGCAGGGGTTCTTTGTCGGGGCAACACCTTCAAGGGAACGGACATCCGCAAATTCAGGGTTGGTGTTGATGATGCCGATTGCCTTGGAAGTATCCATGGAGGAACCGCCGCCGATGGCCACGATGACATCTGCACCGGACTCAGCGAACGCCTTGACACCGGTCTGCACGTTTTCAATCGTAGGATTGGGCTGGATGTTGCTGTAGAGAACGTAGGGGATCTCAGCAGCGTCGAGCAGATCCGTTACTTTGGCGGTAACACCAAACTTGACCAGATCCGGATCGGATGCCACAAAGGCTTTATGGAATCCGCGTGCTTTGATCTCGGTGACAATCTCTTTGACAGCACCGGAGCCGCGATATGAAGTTTCATTCAGGATAAAACGATTTGCCATAAAAGATACAGCCTCCTTATATGTGAACATTTTATCATATACTGCATAGAATGAACAGAATGCAATTGATATTCGGCACATAATTCGCGCCATGGTATGATGAAAGCAGGTGATGGATATGAAAAAACTGAAATGGGTTCTGCTTCCGGCGGCACTGGTTCTGGCGGCAGGCTACCCGAAGAAAACAAATATGACACGTTACACGGTCCGCTCGGCAAAGATTAAGAATCCGGTGCGCATCGTCATTTTCTCTGATCTGCATGGTGCTTCCTTCGGAAAGAACATGCAGGATCTGATCCATATGATCCGCGGCGAGAATCCGGATCTGGTTCTGATACCGGGTGATCTCTGCGATGAGTTCAGCAAAGATGACAATGCGTTTGCTCTGCTGGACGGTCTGCGCGGTCTGCCGATGTACTATGCGACCGGCAACCACGAAGAGCACAGGGGAGATGCATTTTTCCTGGGCAGACGGCTGGAACTGCATGGTGTGAAGGTGCTGGATCACACGGCGGAGATTTTCTCCTGCGGTGATACAAAGCTTGAAATCGGCGGTATTCCGTGCCGGGATGATGAAGCGGAATATGTCAGCGCGGATGTCAGCTCCGTATTTACCAGCGATCATTACCGCATTCTGCTTTCCCACCGTCCGCACTGGATCGATCTTTACAGCAGGGTGGACTGCGACCTTATAATCAGCGGCCATGCCCATGGAGGACAGTGGTGCATTCCGGGAACGGATATCGGTCTCGGTGCTCCGCAGCAGGGTTTCCTGCCGAAATATATATCCGGCATTCATCATCTGGGCAGACAGGATCTGCTGATCTCAAGAGGGCTTGTGCGTGATTATCACTATCTGCCAAGACTGTTCAATGATCCCGAAGCAGTGTCGCTGACATTGCTGCCGGAGGCAGAGGGATGATGAAGAAGATGCCGCCGCGGCAGAAAGTGCTTGAAGCATTCACGGCCATTGCGGACGGCAGAGTGCAGATGGACGGAAACACGGCGGAGATTGCCTCTTCGGACGGCAGTAAGACATACCATGTGCGCTTTGATGAGAGCGTATATGCCTCGGATGATCCGGCCACTTTCTGGCAGGGATATGCAGGATATCCGGTGATTGCGGTGCTGATGAAGCAGGGGAAACTGCCATATGACAGTGATGCGGCAGATCTTCTGAAAGGTGTTCCGTGGAAAAAGCTGAACGATGCCCACAAGCGCGATTATGAGGCGGCGATGCAGGAAGCCATGCAGGGTCTGGGTGAAACAGAAAAAGAGCACGTCATGGACGCGCTCGCATGTGCATATGAAGTCCTGGAAACCCTGGACATCACGCTGAAGCGGTACCGCAAGGGAACCGCATAAACTCATATGGAAGAAAGACGCGGATTGTCTTCGGCAATCTTCCGGCTGTTCTCAATGTAAATTCTGGTAACACGGCTGCTGATGAGGCAGATGATCTCGTAGGGAATCGTCTGTAAGTCGGCAGCCATTTTTTCAAGCGGTATATGCGGTCCGAAGATCTCCACGAGGGTTCCTTCCGGTCTGTATACGGGCAGACGGATCATCGTCTGGTCCATGCATACACGGCCTACCACTTCACACAAAGCACCTTCCGCAAATACCTTACGGCCCTGGTTTGCTCTGACAAAACCATCCGCATATCCGATCGGGATCGTCGCAATCATTTCTTCATCGGTTGCCGTATAGGTTGCGCCGTAGCCGATGGTCTCGCCGGCCTGTACTTTCTTGACATGGAATATTCTCGTATACATGGAAAGGGCAGGTTTCAGGTCATCCCGGAATGCGGAGATGCCGTAGAGGGAAATACCCACCCGGCAGGCATTCGAAAGGGGATCACGGAAGGAAACACTGGCATCGGAATTGTCACAGTGTATCCACCGGAACGGATAGTCAAGAGCCTGCACGGCCTCGGCAAACTTCAGATACTGACGGTCAGTCATCTCGCGGCTGGAATCGGCACAGGCAAAGTGTGTGAAGATACCTTCAAGAGATACTCCGGCAGCCAGCAGTTTCTCTTTGGCAGCGCGCAGTTCATCAACAGTACGGAAACCGATTCTGTTCATGCCGGTATCGACTTTCAGATGCACTTTCAGACCGGCACAGTCCTGTGCACAGAAGGCATCCACCCAATCTGCCGAATAAGCAGTGGCGGTGATGTTGTTGTCTTTCAGCTTGTTACAGTCCTCTGCTTTGGTGGCACCGAGGATCAGCAGTTCACCGTCATATCCTTCACCGCGCAGCACCAGTGCTTCCTCGAGGGAGGATACGGCAACCATTTCGGCCCCGGCATCCACAACCGCGCGGCAGACTCTGATGTCACCGCAGCCGTAGGCATTTGCCTTCAGTACGGCAATGAACTTTTTTCCGCTGATCCGGCGTATGGTGCGCACATTGGCACGTATGGCATCCAGATCTATTTCAAACCAGGTATCTCTGTACATAATGCATAATCTCCTGCATCGGACCTAATTTTCCGGTGCTGTAATAATAGTATTATACAATGATAAAATCTAATTGACGGACGTTTTTGGCTATGCTAATATAAGTAGGCACTCAGTTAGTGCTGGAGGTTTAGCTCAGTTGGGAGAGCATCTGCCTTACAAGCAGAGGGTCAGCGGTTCGAGCCCGTTAACCTCCACCAGTCTTATATGCCGACTTAGCTCAATTGGCAGAGCAATTGATTTGTAATCAATAGGTTGTAGGTTCGATTCCTATAGTCGGCACCATTCAGTGGAGAAGTAGCGAAGTGGCTAAACGCGTCTGACTGTAAATCAGATCCCTCAGGGTTCGGTGGTTCGAAACCGCCCTTCTCCACCATTTTTATTAAAAACACCTGTGGGTGTTTCCATAAAGAAGTCTCTGTACCTTGGTTGCGAGCTTCTTACTACCGATGACTCGGTAGCTCAGGTGGTAGAGCAACTGACTTTTAATCAGTGGGTCGAGAGTTCGAGTCTCTTCCGAGTCACCACTCAGTATTACCGCGCGTGTAGTTCAATGGTAGAACGGCAGCCTTCCAAGCTGCATACGTCAGTTCGATTCTGATCACGCGCTCCATATGATATCTGCGTACTGAAGAGGTACGTTTTTTTGTGCTTTGTTTTCGTTTCGCCGACATGTGCATAATCTGATAAAATAAATAAGACGGAAACGGGTGATTCACATGAAAAGAAAAAAATTCAAAAAGGGCAGAGTGAAAGATAAGAAGATCATATCGGTGCATGATGTCAGTGAACTGCACAATGTACTTGATGCAATCCGCAGAGAACATGATGAAGGCACAGAAACAGAAGAAGCACCGGCAGAGAGCACCGTATCTGAAACCGTAACGGAACAGGATGAGGTGACGGCGGATGCGTGCATGCCGGAAGAGAGCGGAACTGAAGAAAGCGCTGAAAACCAGGATGCATGTGATACGGCACCGGAGAATGAAGTGACGGAAAAAGATCCGGAACCTGCAGAAGCTGAGCATGAATCTGAAGCGGAAGATATGCAGGAAGAAGATAATCAGACAGAGGTAAAAGAACCGGCCGTCAATACGGTATACGGTATCGGTCATGAGCTGCATGCCCGTAAGATGAGTCATGTTCCGCATGCACACTGGATCCACCAGACCAGACCCGAACCTGCCTCGGTCAACGGTGTATTCTATCTGCCGGCGAGAAACTGCAGCAGATGCGGATATGAGTCCAACAACTATAAAGCAAAGTGTCCGCAGTGCGGCGCAATTATGGATGAGAAGTAATGCATAGTCCTGAAGCATCCGCAATCATCCCTCCGGGGAATGACGCAGATGCTTTTTTATGGCACAATACCTTTGAAGAAGCGGGGGAATACACATGACAATGGGTGTGCGTGCCGGCAATGAAATCGGCGTTCTGCGGAAGGTGCTGCTGCACCGGCCGGGGAATGAACTGCTGAATCTGACGCCGGGAACACTGGATGAATTACTGTTCGATGATATTCCATATCTAAAAAAAGCCCAGGAGGAGCACGATGCCTTTGCGGCAACCCTGCGCATGCATGGTGCCGAGACGGTGTATCTGGAAGACCTGATGAGTGAGTGCCTGGCCAATGACAGCAGTCTGGTGCAGCCGTTTGTGATGCAGTGGCTGCGGGAAGGGAATATCCATACACCGAAGTGGCAGGAGCGCCTCTATGACTACATCATGAGTCATTTTACGGGCAGGGATCTTGTGCTGAAGACAATGGAAGGCATTACCCTGCAGGAGATCGGCGGACCGCAGCCGGATTCACTGGTTGATCTTGTGTCCGGACCCGGGGAGCTGGTTGTGAACCCGATGCCGAATCTGTATTTCCAGCGTGATCCCTTTGCGGTCATCGGACACGGCATCAGTCTCAATCATATGCACTTCGAAACAAGAAAAAGAGAGACGATTTACGCTGAGTATATCTTCCGGGAACATCCCGGCTTCAAGGGAAAGGTGCCGCAGTATTACAGCAGAACCGGCAAGTTCTCGGTTGAAGGCGGGGATATCCTGAACCTTTCGCCGCAGATCCTGGCCGTCGGCATATCACAGCGCACCGAACCGGATGCGATCGAAGAGCTGGCCCGGAACCTGTTCGCAGATCCCGATGCATCAATTGAACGGGTGCTGGCATTCTATATTCCCGACAAACGCGCATTCATGCATCTGGATACGGTATTCACACAGGTCAATACGGATCAGTTTACAGTGCATCCCGGTATTCTCGGGGAGCTGCAGGTATTCGAACTGACGCCGGACAACGGCAGACCGGAGCACCTGTGCATTACACCGCTGCGTGATACGCTGGAGAATATACTGAAGTCCGTGCTGGGACTTCCGGAAATCGATCTGATTTCCTGCGGCGGGGAAGATATGATCGCGGCGGAGCGGGAACAGTGGAATGACGGTTCCAATACGCTGGCCATTGCCCCGGGAAAGATCGTAGTTTACGACCGCAATGAAGCAACCAATCATCTGCTGCAGGAACACGGACTGGAAGTAATACCGATTCCCAGTTCCGAGCTCAGCAGGGGCCGAGGCGGACCCCGCTGCATGTCCATGCCGCTCGTCCGTGAAGACATATAACAGGAGGAAAAGAACAATGGGTGTCAATATAAGAGGAAGAAGCTTTCTGAAACTGCTCGATTTTACGACTGATGAAATCAAATACCTGCTGGCGCTGTCTGCCGATTTCAAGGCTATGAAGCGCAGCGGTGTGCCGCACCGGTATCTGGAAGGCAAAAACATTGTGCTGCTGTTTGAAAAGACAAGCACCCGCACAAGATGCGCATTTGAGACAGCCGGATATGATCTCGGCATGGGCGTTACGTTCCTGGATCAGAATTCCTCACAGATGGGAAAGAAGGAATCCCTGCGTGATACGGCAAATGTGCTCGGACGCATGTATGACGGTATCGAATACCGCGGATATGAGCAGAAGGTCGTAGAGGATCTTGCCAAGTATTCGGGTGTGCCGGTATGGAACGGTCTGACCGATGATTTCCATCCCACGCAGATGCTGGCGGATATCCTGACCGTGCAGGAGGAATTCGGACAGATCCGCGGCCGCAAACTTACCTTCTTCGGTGATGCCCGCAACAATGTTGCGAATTCACTGATGGTGGTCTGTGCAAAGCTGGGCATGCATTACTGTGCCTGCGGTCCGAAGGAACAGATGCCGAAGCCGGAGCTTGTGGAGGAATGCCGCCGGATTGCGCAGGAAACAGGTGCGGTGATCGAACTGACCGATGATGTCAGAAAAGGTGCCGGGAATGCCAGTGTTCTCTATACGGATATCTGGGTGTCCATGGGTGAGGATCCTTCTCTTTGGGAAGAGCGGATCCGTCTTCTGAAACCGTATCAGATCAATGCGGAGGTTATGGCAATGGCAGCACCGGATGCGGTGTTCCTGCATTGTCTGCCGAGCTTCCATGACCGCAATACAACCGTGGGTGAGGATATATACCAGCGCTTCGGTCTTGCATGCATGGAAGTGACGGATGATGTCTTCTACGGTCCGCGTTCCCGTGTATTCGATGAAGCGGAGAACCGTCAGCACACCATCAAGGCCGTCATGTACGCTACACTGAAGTAAATGAAAAGCTTCCGGAAACGGAAGCTTTGTCATTTCAGCAGAAACTTACATGCATGTGTTCCTGGTGGTCCAGGGCATACACTGTGAAGCCGTCTTCATCCAGAATGCCGTAGCTCTTCGGATGATTTCCCTTGGGCAGGGCAATGGAGCCGGGATTCAGGAACCAGCGGCCGTCACGTTCAGCTACTGTGGGAATATGTGTATGTCCGGACAGGAACAGATCGCCTTCCTCCAGCTTGGGAGGTTCTTCCGGATTGTATACATGGCCATGGGTCATGAAGACTCTGTGTTCACCGAGCCGGAACAGATTGTAATCAGCCGTGATCGGGAATGAGAGAACCATCCGATCCACTTCAGCATCACAGTTGCCTCTTACGGCAATGATGCTGTGCCAGAGCGGGTTCAGGATGTCGATGACTTTCTTCGGATTATAGTCTGCCGGCAGATCGTTGCGGGGACCGTGGTAGAGCACATCACCCAGCAGCAGGATTGCATCGGCTTTGTGATACGCGAAGATTTCAGGAACAGCCGCAGCGCTTTCGGCCGCACCGTGTATATCGGAAACAACCAGATATTTCATATTCATTCATCTCCTTGGTGATTATTTTACCATCAGTTTTTGTTATTAACGTATATAATAGTTCTGCACGTGTCTGTGAGCTTTAGAGACACAGAACACATATGTGCATGAATGCTTTATCTGATTCGCTGCATCCTGAAAGGAGCGGCAGGAGGGGAAAAGAAATGAAAAATCAGAAGAAGATCCGGCAACTGACGGTGGCCGCATTTTTTGTGGCCGTGGAACTCGTACTCACACTGACACCGATCGGTTATATTCCGATTGGTCCGATCAATGCGACAACGATGCACATTCCCGTTATTCTTGCCGGTATTTTAATTGGCCGCAGATGGGGTGCCATGCTCGGCGGTGTGTTCGGTCTCACCAGCCTTGCCAAAGCAACCTTCAGTCCCGGTGTAACATCATTCGTATTCTCACCGTTCATTACCGTCGGCGGTGTGCACGGCAATTTCTGGAGTCTGTTTATTGTGCTTGTTCCGCGTATTCTGCTCGGTTTTCTCAGCGGGGTGCTGTATGATGTACTCAGGAAGTTCATTAAAGCGGAAACGCTCTGTGTCAGTGTTTCGGCAGCTGTCAATACACTGCTGCATACACTGATGGTTATGGGATCGATCTGGCTGTTCTTCGGACAGCCGTACGCTTCCGCAATGGGCATGACCATGACGGAAGTGGCAGCTTTTATCATGGGTATCATTACAACAAACGGAATCATGGAAATGATCGTTGCGGCAGTCATTGAACCGGTGCTTGTGAAAGCGCTGCGTCCTGCCGTGGAAAGGATGGGAATACATGACTGATTCAAAATGTGTGCTGGTCGGCGTTACCGGAGGCATTGCGGCCTACAAAATCTGTACGCTTGTTTCAAGCCTGAAAAAACAGAACTATGAAGTGCATGTGCTGATGACGAAGAATGCGCAGGAGTTTGTTTCACCGCTGACCTTCCAGACCCTCAGTGCCCAGCGGGTAATTACGGATATGTTTGCGGTTGATTTCCAGCCGGATGTGCATCATGTATCACTGGCGAAGAAAGCGGATCTCTTTGTGATTGCGCCGGCCAGTGCGGATGTGATTGCCAAGGTTGCCCACGGTATTGCGGATGATATGCTGACAACGACATTCCTTGCGGCAACATGTCCGAAGCTGATTGTGCCGACCATGAATACGGCCATGCTGGAGAATCCGATCACACAGGATAATCTGGAGCGCTGCCGCCGGTTCGGTATGCGGGTGCTGGAAAGCGGAGACGGCTATCTTGCCTGCGGTGATGTCGGAAAGGGCAGAATGCCGGAGCCCTGGGACATTGAGGATACCATCAAGGAAATGCTGTACACGGATAAGTTCCTGGCCGGTAAGAGAGTGCTGATTACAGCCGGTTCCACCCAGGAAGCACTGGATCCGGTCAGATATCTGACCAACCACAGCAGCGGCAAAATGGGTTATGCACTGGCCAAAGCTGCCCGCAATGCCGGTGCGGATGTAACACTGGTGGCAGGTGTGAACCACCTGGATGATATCAACGGTGTGAGAACCGTGAAGGTTGTTTCGGCGAAAGACATGGCAGAGGCCGTACTGCCGGGACAGGATGAATTCGACGTATTCATTCTCTCTGCAGCGGTCGCGGACTTTACCCCGAAGGTGACGGCCGACAACAAGATTCACAAATCAGCTGACGGCATGACCCTTGAACTCGGCAAAACAACGGATATTCTGGCAACCCTTGGAGAAAACAAAAAGCCCGGTCAGGTGCTGATCGGCTTCTCGATGGAAACAGAGAACATGGTTGAGCGCACGGCTGCCAAACTGAAGAAAAAGAACTGCGATTACATTGTCGGCAACAACGTCAAGGAAGCAGGTGCCGGTTTCGCAGTGGATACCAACCGTGTCACGATTATTTCCGCAGACGGTATGCAGGAGCTCGGTCTTCTTTCCAAGGATGAAACGGCAGAGCAGATCCTCAGATACTGTCTGAAGAAGGAGGGGGAAGAATGCTGCTGACAATTGACGTAGGCAATACGAATATTGCGCTCGGTATGGTTGATGAAGGGAAGGTTGCCGGCAGTTTCCGGCTGACCACCAAGACACCGCGCACCAGTGATGAATATGTAATCTGCCTGAATGCATTCCTGGCTGCTGAAAACTTCAGCCGGGAAGATGTGGATGATGTCATCATCTCCAGTGTTGTTCCGAAGATCATGTACTCATTGACTTCGGCTATCAGGAAATGCTTCGGCAAGGAACCGCTGATCGTCGGTCCCGGTATCCGCACAGGTGTCGAAATCAAAACCGAGAATCCGAAGGAAGTCGGTGCCGACCGTATTGTCGACTGTGTGGCAGCGCATTACTTCTACAAGCGTGCCTGCATTATCGTTGACTTCGGCACAGCCACCACATTTGACTATGTATCCGAAGAGGGTGTCTTCCAGTATACGGTCATTGCGCCGGGTCTGCAGATCTCCGCAAATGCCCTGACCAGTTCCACTGCCAAGCTGCCGGAAGTTGAAATCCGCAAGCCGGAATCCATTCTCGGCCGCAATACAATCAGCGGTATCCAGTCCGGTGTTGTCTACGGCTATATCGGTCTTGTGGAATACATCATCAAGACCATGAAGAAGGAGCTCAACGATCCGGATGCCTATGTAATTGCCACAGGCGGACTCGGCAGAGTCATCGCAAACGAAACGGAAGAGATCGACATCTATGATCCGGACATTGCTTACAAAGGCATGAGCATTCTGTACGAAAAGAACAAGACAAAGTAAAACACAGCAGGTCATATGACCTGCTGTGTTTGTTTCAGATGCTTATTTCCAGAGGATGTCCGGGTATATGCCTGCTTCCTTCATTTCAGCGACACGCTTTACTACGTACGGCTTGTCTTCCTGATAGGTGACACCGAACCAGTCATCCGTGCTTGAGAGCATTGCGACTTTGCAGACACCGCGGTTGACAAGTTCACCGACTGCTGTAGGAATGACGTGTTCGCACTTCATGGGATTGGCTTCGTAATTCTGATCCAGGAAATCCTTGAAGATGCCTTTGCATTCATCGAAGATCTTCGGTGTGAAGCCCCAGAAGTTCATGGAAACAAGTGTATCATCGGGAAGTTCCTTCCATTCACCGTTGTCCTCGTAGAATGCTTTGCCGTCTTTTCTGGCAATCTTCTGTACTTCAACGATGTGGGAAAGATATCCGTCTTTTTCCTGACATACACCGCGTGTGACGGTGCCGTGGTCTGTCAGTGTCTTTGCACACTGGTAACCGACCATTGCATAGTTGTCATCACTGACCTGTTCACACAGAGCTTTATAAATGACTTTGTATGCATCTTTGCCATAGAAGTCATCTGCGTTGATGATTGCGAACGGTTCGTGCACGACATCGCGGCATGCGAGCAGGGCATGTGTTGTGCCCCAGGGCTTGATTCTGCCTTCCGGTACTGTATAGCCTTCAGGCAGGTCATCCATGTCCTGATAGGCAAAGGCTACTTCCATGCCTTTGGCTACCCGGTCTGTAAGACACTTTTTGAAAAGATGTTCGTGTTCGCGTTTGATAATAAGTACTACTTTATTGAAACCGGCCTCATGGGCATCGTAAATAGAGAACTCAATAATCGGTTCTCCGTGGCTGCCAACTCCGTCAATCTGCTTCATTCCACCATAACGGCTTCCCATGCCAGCGGCAAGAATAACCAGGGTAGGATTGATCATGATATGTGATACTCCTTTCCGACTCTTTCAATAATTATAGCAAGTAATTGAATAAAAAAGTATAATTACAGAATGAAACAGATTGTACTTGCTTCGAAATCCCCGCGCCGGAAAGAACTGCTGGAAAAATGCGGTGTGCCTTTTATCATTGATGTCGCTGATATAGATGAAACAATCAATGAGAACAATCCGCTGGCCGATGAGATCCGTGAACTTGCATGCAGGAAGGCTGAGGCAGTACTGCAGAGACATGGAGATGCAGTGGTCATCGGCAGCGACACAATTGTGACTGCAGATGGGGAAGTGCTCGGCAAGCCGAAGGATGAAGAGGATGCCGTGCGCATGCTCAGAAAGCTGTCGGGAAGAACACACCAGGTGATTACGGGTCTGGCGGTTGTTTCTGCAAAAAGGGTATGGAAAGCAGTCAGTATCAGTGATGTTGAATTTCAGCCGCTCAGTGAAGAGGAAATTATCCGCTATGTACGTACAGGGGAACCGATGGATAAAGCAGGAGCGTATGCAATTCAGGGAATCGCCAGCCGGTATGTAAAGGAAATCCGCGGTGATTACTACGCAATCATGGGTCTGCCGGTATCTGTTCTTTACGAGGAACTTAAAAATATCGATCTGTATTGATTTCCTGTTTGTTTTTGGTATTATTAAGTAGCGCCGCTTTAGTATAGTGGTAATACACATCCATGGTAAGGATGAGCGGGCAGTTCAATTCTGCCAAGCGGCACCATCAGTCAAAGAAACCGCATAAACATGCGGTTTTTTCAATGTCTATGTATTCAGTTGGGTCAATTTTGGTCATTTTTTCAAAAAATACAGCAGATTTGCTAACCGTAACCCTATCTATAACCATATCTCTAACTGATCTGCCACATTTTCCTGCGATAGGTGTAATCTGTTTCGATGATATCTGATGTTTTCATTGATATTCATTTGTTTCACCTCCACCTATAGCATATGAGTTTCTGTCTTTGTAAACAGCCATACATGCCTCTTATTCGTGGTAAAATATGAGGTATAGTAAAAGCACATGCGAGTGAATTACTATGCTGATCCCCGGCAGCTGCAACTGCCCGGGATTCATTTTTTGCAAAAAATGATGTGATATGCTTGCAAATTTCTTGTTTATCGATGATATTTTTAATACAAATAGCTCTTTAAGAGTAGGGTAGGACCGCCGTAAGGCGGTCTTATTCGTTGATTTTTTTATAAAGCCACTTCACATTATGCTTTTTCAAGTTATAATGATTATGCAAATGGCTCGATAAGAGTAGAACGAAAGGCGTTCTGTATGAGCGCCTTTCTTCGTTATACAGACAGTTTTGCAATAATGTTTTTGAATTTTGTTTTATCTGTCGCTTTTCGTAATTCCTTGGTCTTAATATCGTAATACTCTATCAAAACCTCTAAACTGTTTGCGTGACAAATACAGTTACGGATAGGGACGACTCGTTTAAGAAAATCATCAAATGTGCCTGGACTTGAATAGCCTAATGTTGCTTTTGCCTGCAACAATCCCTGGAATATACGGTCATGTACTTTTTTATCACACGCCCTATACACGGTTATCACATTAGATAAAGAGAGCCTGTCAAAGAAAATGAAACTATCTTCGTAGCGCTTCATCTTTTGATAAAATCCAGAAATTTCATCAAGTAAATGACTTCTAACCTCATCGGGTATATTCATATTGATAACATTTGTTGAGAGTTTATTGCAAAAAGAGAGAAAACTGGTGAATGAATTTATATGATAATAATTTAAAACTTCGGTGGCAACAATTGAGTTGAACGTCGATTCAAACCACATTAAGTTTTTAAATATCTTTGGGTACGAAATACGTTCGTTCTGGTATTTTTGGTAATAGGCCGAAAAATCCGTTTCATGATCATATATATGATTGTTTTTTGCATCACGCGCTGACTTACCGGTGGATGGATCAAACCGTGCAAAACAATGCTTGTATGGTGTAATAACATTTATATAGCAATGTTCATACAGTATTTTTTCAGCATCTTTTTTACTGATATTGTTATAAACAACCTTCTTGTTGTCTTCCAGGTATTTTACTTGTTCTTGAACAGTTTTGGGCTTTTTAAATGTGGTTCTCATTTCAATCTCCTTAACGCATTGGATGGCATACTCACTTTTTCCCACGCCGAAGAGCGGAGTCGTCCCCTCCGCCGAATTCAGATACCCATGCTCGTTGTGCGATTTCGTTTTGCTGGAGGTCTTTTAAAGACAATTGTGATGTATCACTGATTTTTAGGATACGGTCAATAGCCTTTTTGGTGTCGTTGCTGGCAGAATCGTATGCCGCCAGCAATTGTTTCCCGTGTTCTGTAAGAACTGGTTCAGGAGGGGTGTCAATATTCCCGACAATTAGAGCGGGATCTAAATGCAAGAATCTTGCCAAAGAAGCGATATTAGTCCGTTTCATATTGTCTATTTCACCGCTAAGCCAACGGTAGACAGTGGCTCTATTTACGTCACAAGCTGCAGCAACCTGATCCGGATCAACATGCAATTCTTCCATTCTACTTTTAATAATCTCAGCAATTGTCATAGCTTGTACCTCGATTCTGTATTTATATTATAGTGCTCTTTCGTGTTCACGCAATGAAAAATACAAAATCAGCAAAAAATTTCGCGTTTATGTATTGCACATTTATAAAGTGGCTCGTGTAATCAAAGAGAAGTCGCGTGGATGCAACAAAAATAGGAGAAAGGAGAGCTTATAAACAACAATCTACTCAAAGCTCGAATGATAGAGCGTGGTGTAACTGAGGCAGAACTTGCAAAGGCTTTAAATATCAATTTGGCGACATTTTACAGAAAAGAAATGGCGAAAGTGACTTTTATCGTAAAGAACTTCTTAATGATGAATTGTTCGAACGATACAATTGGTAAAGTATGAAAATGAATGCCGCTGAGACTTTGAATAAGCTATAAATGTTTTGGGTCAATTTTGGGCCGTTTTTTCAAAAGCGTGTGATTCTGAAAACGATGGATAGAACCCTATAAAGCAGTTTATGTACGTATAAGTACCATATAAGCATACGTTAGTACCATATATGAGTACTTGTCTGACGGTCTGCCAAGCGGCACCATGTCATCAATAACCGCTCATAACAGGGCGGTTTTGTTGTGTGTGCCGGGCATGGCACATCTCCAGCTGGTGAAAGTCCAGCCACGGGTATTTGCCGCCAAGTGTAGTGAACCCCAAGTCGAAAACAGTAATGTTGGGATGAAAGAAGGGGCTAACAAAACTTCCGAGCCTA
>JAFUCL010000051.1 GCA_017459725.1 Solobacterium sp.
GTGTGGAAAAGCCAGCGTCTTAAGGCGCTGGCTTGTAGTAAAAGGCTTATAGCCTTAGAGCAAACCACCCGTTTCACGGGTGGTTATGATTTGCCGGGCTATAATATACACAGAAACCGGAGGTGCGGATACGATGAGATACAGTGATGATCATACCGGCTTTGTGCTGCTGGAAGACGCAGTGCCCGGTATTAAACAGGATATCCGTTACTTTTCATCATTCAACTTTATCGGTGAGCGCATAGACGGATATGAAGAACCCACGGCCATCCTGACAAAGGAAGCTGCTGCAGCCCTGCAGAAAGCCGCTGTCCTGTTTGCGTCAAAGGGATACGGCATTACCGTCTTTGATGCATACAGACCGCAGAAAGCCGTGGATCATTTTGTCAGATGGGCAGGGGATCCTGATGATGTGCGCATGAAGGAATACTTTTATCCGTCTCTGGATAAAAAAGATCTTCTGCCGGGCGGATACATTGCCGCGCATTCCGGACACAGCAGAGGAAGCACCGTGGATCTGACTTTGTATGATCTGCAAACAGGTGAGGATCTGGATATGGGCGGACCGTTTGATTTCTTCGGTGAACTCAGCCATCCGGATTACAAAGGCATCAGCCCTGAACAGTACGCCTGCAGGATGGTGCTCCGGGAGGGGATGACAGCCTGCGGATTCCGTCCGCTGGCAGAGGAATGGTGGCATTTCACGCTCAGGAATGAACCGTATCCGGATACGTATTTCACTTTTCCGGTCAGCAACGGACTGTTACGTACACACGGACAGTAAAGAGTTCCGCAAAATTTATGCGGAATTTATTTATGGTTGATAACTGAAAACGCTTACACGATACTGCAGGCATTTGTGCCGGTGTATATCCGTTATGGGGTTTTCTGCCGGAAAATGCCGTATTTATGCCGCATATACAGATGAATAAAGGGTATATGAGCTTTGCTCTGTATGCCGATGATTGATAAACAAACGCGATTTGGGTTTCTCTGAGCCGATGTTATTTTGGAACTGCAAACAAAGCATGCATGCTTGCAGAAGTCATTTCAGGACAGAAGGGAGATCTAATGACTAGTTTGATTCTGACTAACATAATTATCTGGCTCATTATGTTGGCAATGCTTGGATTTACCAAGTACAGCTTCGGTGGTATCGCAATGTTTATCGTCCTCCTGCTTGTATTAACAGGATGTGTCGAACCCAAAGTAGCATTGGCAAAATTCGCTGATCAGAACATCATCATGATGCCTGGCCTTATGATGGTGGCTGCCGGCTTCAGTAAAACAAGACTGATTAAGAATATCGGTAATATCCTCTACAAAGTATCGGGCGGAAGCTTCGAGAAGTGCATCGCAATCTTCATGGTTATCCTGTTCTTCATGGGTTTCGTCCTCGGTGCTGCTCTGACCCGTCTCGCTATCGTTTACCCGCTCATTCTTGAGGTTTGTGAGAAGTTCGATAAGAGTCCTTCCAAAGCAATGTTCCCGCTGGCAGCTCTGATGCTGTGCGACCAGACATCATTCCCTCTGGGTTCCGGTGCTGTTGCATATGTCAGACTGAACGGCTTCCTCGAGAGTGCCGGTTATACATTCGGTGATGCATTCACAGTCTGGGATCCGTTCATCGCACGTTTCCCGATCTGCCTCATCATGCTGGCTTACTTCATCTTCTTCGGACTGAAGCTCGCACCGGATACACCGCCTGTTGAAATCAAGGGTCTCAATATGAAGCAGAAGAAGGCTGCCCGTGATCTGACAGACTTCCAGGATAAGATGGCAATCATCATCTTCGTTCTCATGACTGCTCTGCTGATTACAGCGGACAAGACAGGTCTTGCGCAGTGGGAAATCACCACAGCATGTGCAGTTCTCATGTACTTCACAGGTGTCAACACTGTTAAAGAATCCCATGACGCAATTCCGATCTCACTGATGATGCTGCTGGTCGGCGCATACGTTATGAGTGAAGCTCTCGTTCATACAGGTACAGGTCTCTGGATCGGTCAGAAGATTGCTGCAATGCTGGGTGATCATCCGAGCACATTCGTACTGTACTTCATGTTCTGCCTGATCGTTATCATCCTCACACAGTTCATGAACAACGGTGCTACGGCTAACCTGTTCTTCCCGATCGCTATCATGACATGCGAAGTTCTCGGCTGCAGTGCAAAGGGTCTGATGCTGGCTATTCAGAACGCATCTCTGATCGCCTGGTTCTTCCCGACAGCTACACCGATCATGCCTCTGGTTATGGAATCCGGCGGCTACAATGTCAAATCACTGATCAAACAGGGAATCATCCCGGCTGTACTCAAGCTGGTCACCATGATCCTCTGGACATCCTACATGTTCCCTGCTTTCAAATAATCTGAGAAAGGATAAATTACATGGAAAACAAAGTAGTTACCTGGAAAGGTGAAGACGGTCTCAAATGGACGGCAGTCCTTGGCATTGACGGAACCAAGCCCTGCATCTTTGAACTGAGCTATGAGACCAACGGTGAAACAAAAGTACTTGCTGAAAAGCTTCATCCGCAGTTCAAGGTAGTCACAGGTGTCCGTACAAAAATCAACCCGCAGAGAGAAAAGGGACTCGCTCCCGGTGAAGAACTTGACTTCCAGTGGGACACCTATTCCGATGATCCGATGAGCAGAAAGGACCAGGTCCAGGAAGCCAAGGATTCATTCAACTCCACAAAGTTTGAATACACAACCGACGGAAATGTACAGACAGTTACATTTGACGGTCTGACCATCGGCAAATTCTCAGGTGACTTCGCAGTCAACTTCTATGACGGATCCAACCTGATCCGCATTGAAGCACTCGCTGCTACACAGGAAGACGGTGTCTGCTATCTGTATCACGGCGGACTCGACGGCTTCAAGAAAGACAAACTCTACTATGTAACACCGAAGAAGAGAGAAGTCATTGAGAATCCGGCACCTCGTACAAACAGCGGACCGGACCGTGACAGACAGAGAGTTGACGCAAGAGGCCGCTGCCTTACCCTCCAGCAGCCGGAAGGCGCAGTCGCAGTTCTTCCTCCGCCTCACCGCTTCATCTGGGGCGGCCAGACAGAGAACATTGTCGGCTATAACTATTACATCCTCGGCAAAGACAACACTGTCGCAATCGGTGTCCGTCAGAACAAGGAACAGGAACACTTCAACGTACGCTGGCCGCTGTACAACGCTAAGCCGGGAACAGTACAGAGAATGTCATTCTTCCTCTGTGTAAACAGTGAAGGTATCTATTCCTGCAGAAACATGGCAATGAAGTATACGAACCATGACCATCTGAGAAAGCTCAACGGCTATCAGAGACTGGGTTCACATATGCACATTGCTTCCCAGGCAGCGTTTGCACGTGACTACCGCAAGCAGAGACCTTGGGAGCTTGCTCTCAAAGAAGTCGGCTTCGATATCTTCGCACCGTGTGATTTCTGGGCTGAAGGCAGAAACGATGACAACAAGGAAGGCAGAAAGTCCGACCTCGAGCGTTACAATCTCGAATCCACATATGTTTCCACACCTGATTTCCTGCTCGTTACAGGTGAAGAAATTGCCGTCATGGGCAAGGACAAGGAAAAGCAGCTGATTCCGTATCACTTCATGGTCTGGCCTTCCCATCATATGCTGTACTCCAGATGGAGAGATGATGATCAGGAATTCGCAGAGAAGCTCCCTGATGGAAGAACTTACTACCATCTGAAGAGTGCTGCCGATGTCATCAAGATGTGCGAACTGGAAGACTGCTTCATCCAGATGCCGCATCCTGACACAAAGGCAAACGACGGCCTGCCGTATGACTCCAAAGAGACAAACTGGCAGACATCCGAAAGATGGATCGGCTGCGGCGCAAGAATGCTGCCGGCAGACAACTCCGTCAAGACAATGTTCTCCGGACGTACAGACCGTGTCTGGAACGACCTGAACAACTGGTATGACAGACCGATCTACATGATGAGCGAACTTGATACCTACACCAAGGTTGAAGAACGTGAGGAAGACTGGGAACAGTACGGTATGATCAACTGCACATATGTACAGCTCGATCACATTCCTTCCTCCGAGAACTGGCAGGAACTTGTTGATGCACTGCGTCAGGGACGTCACTTCTATTCAACAGGTGAAATCCTGATTGAGAAGAGCAGCATCGAAGACGGTCATGCAGAAGCTGAATTCAGCTGGACATTCCCGCTGCAGGATGCCGAACTGGTTTACTCCGATGGTGAGAACGTAACAACCGTTACTCTGTCCGAAACCGATACAACGCCGTACGGCAGAAAGACAATCAGCTTCGACTTCCCGAAGGGAATGAAGTGGGCGCGTGTTCTGGCAACGGATATTGCCGGCAACTCTGCCTTCTCCATGCCTGTACACCTCAAGAAGTAAGGATCATAACAGCAAACAGGATGTGCGTGTGCACATCCTGTTTTCAGTCTGTATCGGGTAATGCAATTCAGATGTCAGCTTTGGCGCTTTTCCATATGACGGTCGCATACAGAATCAGCGAAGCGTAATAAACAAGCAGCGCAATCAGTCTTGTCAGAACGGTTCCTCCTGTTGCTATATTGGCAATCAGCATCAGATCCGAACAGGCAAAGACAGCCGCAGGGAGAGCATCACGGTTGAAAGCAGCACCGGTGAGAGCGAAGCACAGGATTTCAGCACGGCAGCTTCAATCATGTGTGTCTGCATCCACCGGGTGGCAACTGCCGCTAACAGTGCGGCTGCTATGAACGTCAGATATACCGGAAGTTTCCTGTTTTCTTCAGCGCGCCCGGAAATGATCCAGCCGGCCAGGCTGAAGGCGAGCGAGAGAATCACAGCTGCCAGGAAAATCAGCATCACACGTATCACATCACTCTTTCTTATATCACAGAAAAACTGCCGGATAAAACGGGCTGTCCATAAAACAGTCGGAGTTGTCCATATCAATTCTGATTCAGCTTATTTATAATAATGTTGATTAATGAACGGAGGCATCTGAATGGAACATCATAATCCGCTTCTGACGGGAAACACCGGGCAGAAATTCATCACATTCGGTGAAATCATGCTTCGTCTCACCCCGCCTAACTACGAAAAAATCAGAGTCGCTACCAATTTTGAAGTCAGCTACGGCGGCAGTGAAGCCAACATTGCACTGGCACTGGCCAACCTCGGTGTGGACAGCACATACTTTTCCGTCGTGCCGAACAACAGCCTCGGCAAGAGTGCTGTACGTATGCTGCGAAGCAACGATGTGCACTGCACACCGGTCATTCTGAGCACACCGGAAGAAACACCTTCCCACCGTCTCGGCACCTACTATCTTGAAACAGGTTACGGAATCCGTCCGAGCAAAGTGACGTATGACCGCAAACACAGCGCCATTACCGAATACGATTTCAGTAAGGTTGATCTGGATGGTCTGCTGGACGGTTTTGACTGGCTGCATCTTTCCGGCATTACACCGGCGCTTTCCCCGAGCTGTGCGGACTTTGTGCTGGAGTGCATCAAGACAGCTAAAGCAAAGGGACTGACCGTCAGCTTTGACGGCAACTTCCGTTCCACACTGTGGAGCTGGGAAGCAGCCCGTGATTTCTGCACACAGTGTCTGCCGTATGTGGATGTGCTGCTGGGCATTGAACCTTATCATCTCTGGAAGGATGAGGAAGACCACAGCAAAGGCGATATCAAGGATGATATCCCGTTCCATCCGAGCTATGAACAGCAGGATGAAATATTCCAGGCATTTGTGGAGCGTTATCCGAACATCAAGTGCATCGCGCGTCATGTGCGTTATGCGCATACCGGCAGCGAGAACAGCCTGATGGCATTCATGTGGTATCAGGGACATACATTTGAAAGCAAAATGTTCACGTTCAATATTCTTGACCGGGTCGGCGGCGGCGATGCGTTTGCCAGCGGTCTGATCTATGCCATGATGAATCATCTCAAGCCGATGGACATGATCAACTTTGCGGTTGCGAGCAGTGTGATCAAGCATACCATCCACGGTGATGCGAATATCACGGACGATGCAGAAACAATCTTCAATCTGATGAATCAGAACTACGACATCAAGCGTTAAACTGCAGAGAAAGGAAGGATTGTATATGCATCAGACTATTTTCGGTGAAGACTGCGCCTATTGCCAGGGAGGAGAACTCCTTGCAAAATTCGGTATCAAGATCTGCGATCTGGAGGTCAGCCAGCTGATTCTGTTCAAGGAACAGAGCAAGCGCGGACGCTGTGTGGTTGCCTATCAGGACCATGTCAGTGAAATCGTTGACCTGACAGAAGAGCAGAGAAATGCATTCCTGGCAGATGTCACCAGAGCTGCGAAGGCTATCCACAAGGTATTTAATCCGGATAAGCTGAACTATGGCGCATACGGTGATACCGGCTGCCATCTCCATGTTCATCTCGTTCCGAAATACAAGGACGGCGATGAATGGGGCGGTGTCTTCCAGATGAATCCCGGCAAAGTATTCCTGAGTGATGAGGAATATGCTGAGATGATCGAACAGATCAAAGCAGCATTGTAATGAACAGAAACAGAGCACAGTCTCTGTTTTTGTTGTGTGTGCCGGGCATGGCACATCTCCAGCTGGTGAAAGTCCAGCCACGGGTATTTGCCGCCAAGTGTAGTGAACCCCAAGTCGAAAACAGTAATGTTGGGATGAAAGAAGGGGCTAACAAAACTTCCGAGCCTA
>JAFUCL010000052.1 GCA_017459725.1 Solobacterium sp.
GATATTTCCACGGGTGTCAGATGATTGATAAATTCCTGATTGATCAACATATTCTCTACCTCTTCATAGCCAGAATAGTCCTCTTTCAGGTTTTCGGTGTGCAGTTTATAGTACATCAACTATTTCTTTGAAAAGAGCGTGCGACATAAAAGTAATTATCCAGAAGAAGCTGGCGTTCAGCCTCGGTCAGATTCATGATCATATCGCGGTTGATGACATTGGAGAAATCCTCTTCCAATGTATATTCCTGCGGGGTTCCGGTAATCTCCGTGTTCACGTTCAGTGTTTCCGCATTCAGAAGCGTCGGCCTGGCGATTGCCGTAAACGCTGCCGCAGCTGTATTCTGCTGTTCCTGCACAGCCGGTGTGTTTGCTGTTTCGGTCTGTTCCTGCACCGCATGGCTTACCGCGGACATACTGCCGCATCCCGTAAGCATGCATACAGCCAGAAACATGGAAATGATCTTTTTCATACCCTTTCCTCCTACAGGTTAATTGTAACAGCAGTACAGAACTCTGCCAAAATATAAAAGACCCCTCTGCCGGGATTACATCCGTTCAGGGGGATCTTTGATCTGCTTAATACTTTGCTTTGTAGTTCGGGTTCATGGTGCTGTCAATGCCCATGCCTGCAATCATCCAGTAGCCGCCGACATCAACCAGCGTCATCTGGTAACCGCAGTTCCATGTTCTGCTTACAACACCGTCTGTTGCGTAGTAATCGAAGACAACATTGGCAATGATCGTATCATCGCCCTGCTGAACAATCTTCAGAACCTTTTCGTTGGAGAAGGTCGGTGCACTGTGCGCGGTGAACCAGAAGTTCTGCACTTCGGAGACTCTTCTGTACCAGTCGGAATCCTGGATGGAGATTGCCGCAACCGCACCTACCGTTGTATCACCTGCCGGCCACATAGCGCATGTCTTTGCGTATGTAATCAGGGTATCCTGCAGCTCCTTGTTGTCTGTAAGGTCTCTGCCGACATACAGGGAATTGCATGTAACATCCTTGATCGTTGTATAGTTGTTGTCGCCTTCAACCGCAATCACCGGTTCACTGATCATGCCCTGCAGCTTGTACTGATCCACAGCGAGATCAGCCTGCACGCTGTTCAGTCCGGAAACGTTGGTAGCCGTGGTTTTTTCCGCCAGCATATATGCATCGGTCAGTGCTGTGCCGTTGGCACGGATCTTCAGACCGGACGGTACTTCGACAATATAATCCTGCTCGCCGAGGAATGAAGTAGCAGTAGCCCAGGAGCCGTCCGCAAGCTTTCTGTGACGCAGGTTGGCAATATGCTCATCATTGCTGTAGAGAGCAAACAGTTTCTCATCTGCTGTCTCAGAGAGAACTTTATACTGCAGACTGTCGAGATTTCCGTAGAGAACTTTCAGGGTATTGAAGTATTCTTCCTTGCCGTTGACATGGCGGGCAATACTGAAGGATTCGTTGTATACGTCTTCGTATTCCTCGGCCTGTACTCTGGCAACATAATCGGCAATGATATCTGCCGGGTTATTGCTTTCAGCAGAAGCAGTGCGGGATACACCGGTGAATACCAGTACTGCAGCAGCTGCCGCTGTCAGTGTCTTTTTCAGCATGCTGTTCATCAGTCCTTGCCCTCCTTTACCAGGAATACGGTCGGCAGGTTTCTGGAACCGTACATGGAAACGGTATTGTTCACATACTGACCGTTGTAGATCATGGCTGTGGAGTTGCCGCCGTCCAGGTTTGCCGCATTGGCCGTATCATAGCGCTGGAAGATTTCAATCGTATCTTCATACCATGCGCCGAAGGAAGAAGGTCCTCTGCCGTCCACAACCAGCAGCAGGAAGGTTCCGTCCGTTGACTGACCGATAGCCGTACGCGGATTCAGCACGCGCAGATTCTGGGTGTTTCTGTCAAAGACATCCTTATAGTTTTCAATCAGTACCGGGCCGAAGGTAACGGCTTCCTGGATACCCCAGTTCAGGGCATCATTGCCGGTGCCGCCGACACAGACAAGACGGTTGTTCTTGTCAATGCCGATGATGCTCTGGTATGTGTTGGGATTGCCGTATACCAGCTCTCCCTTGTGAATGACGATGCCCTGCGGAATACTGCCGTTGCCGTTGCCGCCGACATCCTCGAAGCCGCCTGCGTTGATGCCTGCGACTGCATCATATGTCTTGATGTAGGTATCCAGATCCGGGGCATCCTGATAGGAGCCGAGGTACGGATTGACCTGTACGGATATATCCTCCGGATTGTGCACCAGCATCATATATCCTTCATATGTAGAACCTGAGATATGCTCAAATTCAATATCCGGACGCTTCTCTGTGCCGGTGTACTCTGTCACTTCAATTCTTTTGACTTCCTTGCCTCCGTCGCTGCTTCCAAGAGCGCTGGAGCTGCCGCCCTCACCGGATCCGCCTGTGCTTCCGCCGCCGCCGCAGCCTGCCAGCAAAGCCGAGACAAGAACCAGTTTCAGTGTTCTGTAACTATGTTTACTGTTTTCTCTGATCATGTTTTTCTCCTGACTTACCTATTATACCCAAAATCGGTGTAACCCGCCCAAAAACACTCCGGAACACATGAAAAAAGAGAGTTTCCTCAGAAACCCTCTCAGAAACCGCCTTCAACGAACTGTATGCCGTCCTGTGCCGCGTCCTTCTTGACCGGATCATCCTCCATCGTATCCTGGTAGATGATGCCTTCCTCGTACTTCTCATCCAGTACAAGTTCGAAGTCCACGATATTGCCGCGGAAGTATTCATAGTTATTGAAGTTGCCGTTGTTTGCCAGACCGTTGCCGCCGCCGAAGTAGCTGAAGGCAATGTCCGAATCAATGACAAGCTCCACAACACTGGAATCCAGATCATGGCTGCATCCATTCGTCGCATCGATGGAAGCCTTGGCATCCACCTTGACAACCGGCAGGACAACACCCGTATCAAGTACTACATAGTATCTTGTGCCGATTTCACCGAATGCATAACCCAGAGCCACACCGATGAAGCCGTCTTCATTGTAGAGAAGTCCGGTGGTGGGATCCACAGTCATATGATTGTGGATGTACTGGTACTGACGGGAACCTGTAGCTGTGATCATCCGATAGTCTTCATACGTTTTTGTACTGGAGGAAGAACATGCGCCGATGGACTGTGACTTGAACTCGCGTTTGTAGTTCTTGAAATTCGCGGGACTGAAGTCTTCGGCTTTGAATCCTCCGCACGTCAGAACGATGGAGAGGGCGCCTGCTGCACCCAGCATTTTCTTAAACAATCTATTCATAACGTCGTTGTAACACCCATGCTAGCACTGCGGGAAATATAATGCAAGCACTTATTTCCAACGTTATTTTTCGTTGTATTTTCAACTGTTTTTTACCCGGGAAATAATGTGGGAATAATCATTTTACATTGCGTACATATGCGCGCAGACTCTGGTCGATGCCTTTGCGGATCATGGTTGATGCACTTCCGAATGAAATTGCGTAACCTGCTTTGGTTTCATAAACACGCAGCGATCCGAACTCCTTCAGCTTCTGCACATTCAGCTTGGAAGGATCATACAGACTGATGACAAGTCTGCTCATGGAGGAGTGAATCAGCTTAACGTTCGCAATACCGCCGACCGCTTCAATCGTTGCCTTGACCACCCGGTCACGGTCACCGACCCGGAACAGATCCAGGGCCAGATAGTTGAAATAGAACCTTGTGGCCATGAAATAGATGATTCCGGATATCACCCCGACAATCAGAATACGGACAATGCTCGCTGTCAGTGTGCTGTACTGCAGATAACTCAGCAGCTCCATCAGCGTACCCGGTGTCACCACCATCGTGGAGGTTCCGGCATAGTTGTATCCGAGATACACATGCATGGACTGGAAGACCCCGAACAGCATACCCGTATAGCAGATATGGAATACAAACAGCAGCGGACACAACAGCAGAAGCGTAATTTCGAAAGGCAGCAGTGTTCCCGAAAACAGGCTCATCAGTGTCGCCGCAATAAAGTACAGACGCATCCGGTTCCGTTCGAGCTTGTCGGTCTGAATGGAATACAGACCCCACAGCAGCCCCGGCATAGCAAAGAGATTCAGCACATAATACGGGGTGATGAAACGTCCGGTCATGCCGGAAAGCTGTCCGGTTGCCAGCTGGCTGGTCCAGATATTTACGTCACCGGCAATACTGGCACCTGTCATGTTGATCCAGGAACCGCCGTTGGCTCCGTACCAGAACGGAGAACGGATCAGCGTACCCAGATTCAGCACACCCAGGAAACGGTCCATCATGCCGTACAGCATGAGATTGATCGGGTTTGTCGTATCACTGGCAATAAAGCGGATGACCCGGGAAATGACACGGATCACATACGGCCAGCCGTAGGAAACCGCAATGCCGGCAAGACCGCAGAGAACGATTGTACGCAGCACACAGCGCACATCCTTGGACATGAACGAGAATACACCGTAGTCCGTGGAACGCCGTGATGCCGAATAACTGTTCAGGGTGATCAGCGATACCAGCACGGTTGCCAGCACGCCTGTCTGCAGCGGATAGCGCACGCTTCCGGCAAGCGAGGATACCACCGAACTGGTGGCGGAAATACCGAGAATCGAACTGTAGGCCGTTGTCGGCAGGTCTGTTCTCGTGAAGTACATCGTAAAGGCAAGGTAGGTAACATACCCGCTGACTGCGGAAATAATGCTTGTGGCGGATCCGCTTCTTCTGGTCACCAGACGGATCAGGAAGATCAGCGGAAAATTGACAATCAGAAAAGACCCGACACGCACCAGTGCCTCTGCCGTCAGCAATACAGCATCACTCTGTATGTTGATGAACATACTGTATGCCGGATTGGTCAGCAGGTTGCCTGTGCCCATCAGGAAAACCGCCAGCATGATTACGCCGATCGGAAATGTCAGAATTTCATATAAAGAGTGCCAGTTTCGCATGTTATACCTCAAAAGATTTGTATCAATTTTACCATCATCACGCAGATCAGAACAATGTCTGCAGACGCGCGAAGTACGAGACTTCCCTTCCCTTCAGCATCCGTACGCTCTTTTTCGGCGAGATCCGCACCGTGAGCTCATCCGCGCCCTCCAGTGCAAATACATCGGAGTCAATGCCCAGCAGTGCCCCGGAAAAATCATCCGAACGGAACTGCAGCGTAATATCATCACGCATGACGATCGGCACACCCAGTGAGCGGAACTTCGAATGATGAATACCGCCGATTTCCGTCATCTCGATCAGGTTGAGCCCCTCCTGCATCACCGCCCCGTGCAGTGACCGGTTATATGCCGTACTGCCCAGCTGGGTAGCCACACAGAAACCGGTTCCCCGGAATGTCTCAAAATGCTCACCGTCCACAAATACATCAATCACCTGTGTCCTGGTGATATTCTCCACCCGCATCTCATTCAGCGCATAGTATTCATGGCCTTTGCCGGTATGCACTTCAAACAGCTTGTACGCAGTTTCGCGGACTTTGCCGGAAAGGAAAGCTTCCAGGAACTCATCCATCTCACAGTCCCTGTAATCGGTGAAGAAACCGAGGGTGCCTGTATGAATGCCGTAAAAGCGCACTTTATCCAGGTGATCAAGATACTTATGCACAGCGTAGATGAATGTACCGTCACCGCCGACAACAAAGCATGTTTCCGGCTCTGCCTCGTTCTCCGTATATCCGGCTGCCGTCAGTCTTTCCGTTATTACTTTTTTCAGCCGCGCAGAATTCTCATCCGGCCGCGCGACCACCGCAAAATTCTTCATAACCCCTCCGTACTGCATAAGGGCATGTTTCCATGCCCTTATCAATTAACTGATTCTTGTGCCCGGCTTCAGACCGTTGACTTCAGCGACGGCGATTTCACTGCCTTCCTTACCGGCCAGCAGCATTCCCTGGCTTTCAATTCCGCGGATAATCGCATGCTTCAGATTGGTTACCACAATGATCGACTTACCGATCATCTGTCCGGGTGTATAACTCTGGGCAAGACCCGAAACGATCTGTCTCGGTGTCTCTTCGCCGACATCCACTTTCATAACCAGCAGATTGTCCGCATCCGGATGCTTCTCAGCAGCCAGTACTTTACCGACTTTCAGTTCTGTCTTAGCGAAGTCCTCAATCGTGATCTCGGTCTTCTTCTCTTCTTCCTTGCGGCGCTTGACAGCCAGCTTTTCCTGGATGGCTTCCACTTTCGCAAGCACTTCCTTCTCATCCAGTCTCTGGAAGAGAATCTCAGGCTTCTCCGTTACACGGGTGCCGCTTTCCAGCTGACCGAATTCCTGTACGGTGTCCAGATCTCTCTTCTGTGTATTGATCTGATTCAGGATCTTCACGGATGTCACTGGCAGATACGGTTCAATCAGCACAGCCGCAATACGGATCGTCTCCAGCAGGTTGTAAAGAACGGTTGCCAGACGGGAAATCTTGTCAGGATCCTTGGCCAGTGCCCACGGCATGGTCTCATCAATATATTTATTGGAACGGTTGAGCAGATCGAAGATATGCTGGATCGCATCCGCAACCCGCAGTTCATCCATATCCGCATCGACCCTGCGTACGGTTTCCATAGCCATTGTCTTCAGCTCATCATCCACCGGCTCACAGACACCGGCATTGGCGACTTCACCGTTGAAGTACTTGTTCTGCATGGACAGTGTACGGTTGACCAGGTTGC
Source organism: Solobacterium sp. (assembly GCA_017459725.1). Lineage (GTDB taxonomy): Bacteria > Bacillota_I > Bacilli_A > Erysipelotrichales > Erysipelotrichaceae > Bulleidia. The sequence continues at coordinate 6,683 of JAFUCL010000052.1, forward strand.
CGAGGTTGTTGGCAAGATCGCTGTTGATGCGTTCGATCATCAGTTCATATGTGACATGACCGTCCTGCGCAAACGGCATCTCGTGCAGCATGATATATCTGACTGCATCCTGTCCGAAGAGTTCCACCAGATCATCCGCATAGATGACATTGCCCTTGGACTTGGACATCTTGGAATCACCGGTAAGCAGCCACGGGTGACCGAAGACCTGCTTGGGCAGCGGCTCACCGAGTGCCATCAGCATAATCGGCCAGTAAATGGTGTGGAAACGGATGATGTCCTTGCCGATCAGGTGCAGATCAGCCGGCCAGTACTTCTTATACAGCTCACTGCTGTTACCGTCCGCATCATAACCGAGACCGGTAATATAGTTGCTCAGGGCATCGATCCATACATAGACAACATGACCCGGATCAAAGTCCACCGGAATACCCCACTTGAAGGATGTTCTGGATACACACAGATCCTGCAGACCAGGTCTCAGGAAGTTGTTCAGCATCTCATTCTTACGGCTTTCCGGCTGAATGAATTCAGGATGGTCTTCAATGTACTGAATGAGCTCCGGTGCATACTTGCTCATACGGAAGAAGTAAGCCTCTTCCTTCATCGGATGAACAGGACCGCCGCAGACAGGACACTTGCCCTCTTCCGTCAGCTGGCTCTTTGTATAGAATGCCTCGCATTCCTGGCAGTACATGCCTTCATAATTGCCCTTGTAGATATCACCCTTGTCATAGAGCTTCTTGAAGATCTTCTGCACCTGCTTCTCATGATAGTCATCTGTTGTACGGATGAACTTATCATAGGTAACGTTCATGCAGTCAAACTGATCTTTGACAATGCCGGCAATCTTATCAACGAATTCCTTCGGTGTAACGCCCTGTTCCTTTGCTCTTTCTTCTACTTTCTGGCCATGCTCATCCGTTCCGGTCTGGAAGCGTACATCATAGCCCTGCATTCTTCTGTAGCGGGCAATCGCATCCGCCAGAACAATCTCGTATACATTGCCGATATGCGGTTTTCCTGAAGTATACGCAATTGCGGTTGTCAGGTAATAAGGTCCTCTGTTTTCCATAATCCTAGTCCTCCAAAGTAAAAAAAACGACCTTCCGAAAGGACGTCTTTCACGCGGTACCACCTTTGTCTTGCCTGTTTCCAGACCTCTCAAACGTTGTAACGGACGTCTCCGGGCTCCGTTCATTATTCACGGAACCGGCTCCGAGGCCATCTTCACGGGACTGCCGATACAGACTTTCACCAGCCGTCTGCTCTCTTGGATCTTTCATCCCATTACTCTTCTCTTCTCAGCTTTTGCTTGATTATTATAGTATATCTGCACATTGTTTGAAAAGGTTTTCAGCATCTTCTGCACACTCACCGCAAAACTTTTCTTCACAGCGGTATTTCCCCGGGAAAACCTAGAATCCGCAGAAATCTCATCACACAGAATGTATCGCTTTGTAAATCCGCAATCCACGGATTATACAGATTGTGCAAATTGACAAAAATTTGGCGCGTGTGGCAGAAAAAGAAGACCGCTGTCCGTTTCCGGCATACGCAGACCTTTCAGAAAACCGCATATTTATGCGTTTTTCTTTACTTTTCCTTACCCGAAAAAAAATACGAAATCCTACCCTCCGTGCTTGATAGTTTTGTCAACTGATGCTATTGTATTTTCAGTGTTCATACCAATGGATGCATAGAATAGGAGATTTTTAAGCACAATGGCAACAGGCAAGGTTAAATGGTTCAATGCTGAAAAGGGTTATGGATTCATCACTGCTGACGACGGAACAGACATCTTTGTTCATTATTCCGCTATTCAGGGTGAAGGCTTCAAGACTCTTGACGAAGGACAGGCTATAAGCTTCGACGTAACACAGAGCGACCGCGGTCCTCAGGCTACGAACGTCGTAAAGCTGTAATATAGCTATACCCGACATGAAAAAGAGAGCTCACGCTCTCTTTTTCTATTATGAAATCAGGAAGATCTGTACCTGGTCATAGTAGAAGTGACAATAGTTCAAACGATAAGATAAAGAGGTCAGGATCACCAGATGTTCCTGGCCTTTCTGTTCTGTAGGCATACAGTCAGAACGGCCGGGGTAAAGTAAGAACGTGCTCTTTTTTAGACCCGGTTTATCCGCGAGTCAGTAACAAAAAACGTTCTGCTTCCCTCTTGTATCAACGTCCGCTTTATCGAAATGAGCACGCACAGGAAACATATCGCGAAGCCGTATATAACCCAGACAAATGTTCTGATACAAGGTGCAGGGAAGACTTACCGAGGATCTATGC
>JAFUCL010000053.1 GCA_017459725.1 Solobacterium sp.
ATTGGCATAACCAGCTGAACAGCATTATAATATGTTCGCTGATCAGGTAGGGCTAGTACTTGATTAGCACTTTTCATATCTCCATTTTACCAATTCAAAAGAGGCTATAACAGCTTTTCAACTGTTACAGCCTCTTCTTTTATTTACAGCGTAATTCTGGTTTCCGCGGTTCCGGCTCTTTCATTGACCGCTTTCAGCGTGATCTCCGTTCCGGCCGGTGCCTTGACAGTAAAGACGAGTTTCTCCGCAAACGGTTCATGCGCGGATGTCGTGATGTTGTTGCCGTAGCCGTACCGTGTGGAGATGTTGTGGAAGCCTGCCAGACCTTTGATCTTCTTCGGTCCGGTGATGACTTCGGCACCTTCCAGGGTAATCCGCACAGGTCTTTCGTTCTTAAGTCTGCGTGCTTCATTGGAAAGCCAGGTCGGCAGGAATCCGGTGTTCTGCAGGGATGTTTCCACTTTGTATACACCCTCTGCCTCTTTAGTGACTTTGCTTTCACCGAAGCTCATGCGCGGCAGAACCTTGGCATACCGCATGGAGAAATCCAGCAGTTTTTCCAGTTCGTTTTCCAGCAGATGCTTCGGAGGATTCTGGGTTGTGAACTTGTAATCGATGCCGCCGAGTTCGACTTCACCCAGCTGCGGATGATCGAATTTCTTCCACGGCAGGATACTGTCAGGTGCGTTGACCTTCAGCCACTCATACACCTTCTCATTCTCTGCTTCAATCAGTGCCTGTGTCTTGTCACGTCTGACCGGCCACTGCGGTCCGCATCCGGCTGTCTCCTTTACATTCCACACCTCTATGGTCATGGAAGGAATGCCCTGGGTCAGGAAGCACCAGTCATCGAAGGCACCCGCATCAAAGTGTGCCGGATCAATGCAGTAGGCATCAAACAGATTGCAGGTAGGATACTTCAGCTTGTGATCCGCCATGGTGCCGATGGCCTTGTACATTGCCATATCGGAATCATCCGACAGTTTTTCACTGTGCATTCCCGGAGGATGCAGCAGCGCCCCGCCGCTTGTATGCATAGTCAGCACAACACAGATATTGCGGTGGGACAGAATGAAGTCTGCCATTGCTTTGGTTTCCGGATGGGACAGCGGATAGTCACCCGCACCCGGCTGCATCGCATCGGGCATCCAGCTGATCGGGAAGTTGCGGTTGAAGTCCATGGAGTACAGTGGTCTTGCCGTACTGATGTTCACACCGTTGTATTCATCGATCATGCCTTCGGAGTAGATATTGTAGAACTCACCGTCTGTATCATCCGGTGCTCTCTTGGTCATCAGGAAGTCGCTGCCTTCCTTTTTCTTCCAGGCTCCGCTCGGTGACTTCACACGCATCATGACAATGACATTGTTGTCATCGAGATCCTGTGCGAACAGACCGTGGTTTTCGCTCTGATCCTCGGGATAGATGCGGTTGATTGAACGCACCGTGTTGGCGGTATGCAGATATTCATCCGATCCGTCCGGTGAAATACGCGGAATGTAATAGAATGTCTGCCGTTTCAGCAGTTCGGCAATTTCCGGTTCTTCATGGTTGGAAAGAATATAGTCAATCATGTGCATGCATGCCATGGATCCGGATACTTCGCCGGCATGGGTGTTGCCATCCATGTAGAATGCCGGTTTGGCAGATGCCGGCAGGCCGCTTTTATCACTGAGCGTAACGGCCCAGATCTGCTTTCCTTCGACGGTAACACCTGCCGAAGAAAGCTCCATGAGTTCAGGATACTGTTCCGCCTGCTTGCTCAGATGGTCGGTAATCTCGTCATAATCGTAATAGTGGTCATAGGTAAACTGCAGACGCATATATAGAACTCCTTCCGATTTTTTCACAATTATATATCAGTACCCCATCACGCAGAATACCGAATGTTATTTCTGCGCAATCTCCATGCCGGTTTTAATGAACCGGAACATGCGCACGGCACCCTCCAGATACAGCTCATCCGCTCTGTCCAGCGCCTCCTGCAGCATCATCGGTGCATTGACCGTGGTCATCAGTGAACGGATACCATGCCTGCAGATATCCATGGCGTCTTTGCCCAGCGATCCGGACAGACCCACTGCCGGTACATTCTTTGCGGCACAGTGTTCGCCGACACCCTGCATGACTTTACCGAAGCAGCTCTGCCAGTCCGTGCGTCCTTCACCGGTCACGACCAGATCAACACCTTCCAGACGTTCATCAAAGCGGATCAGATCAAGCACCGTTTCCACGCCGGATTTCATCTCACCGTTCAGGAATACCTTCAGGGCTGCGCCGAGTCCGCCGGCCGCACCTGCCCCGGTCACCGCATCACAGTCAATGCCGAACTCCCGTTTGATCACATCACGGTAATTGCACATGCCTGCTTCGAGTTCCTGCTGGATTTCCGGTGTGGCACCTTTCTGTCTGCCGAATGTATATGTTGCGCCGTCCTTCCCGCACAGCGGATTGGTCACATCGCACATAACCGTAATCTCGGCATTATTCTGCTCTTCACACAGTCCGCTCATATCAATATGCGCAACTTTGATCAGATCCTTTCCGCAGCCTTCCAGCTCATTGCCTTCACTGTCCAGGAACCGTATACCCAAAGCTCTGGCACAGCCCATGCCGCCGTCATTGGTTGCCGAGCCGCCGATGGCAATGGCGATATCCCGGTATCCGTGTTCGAGCGCATGACGGATCAGCTCACCGGTGCCGTATGTTGTTGTATTGCGGGGATCACGCCGTCCCTCGGGAACCATCGGCAGACCCGAGGCAGCCGCCATCTCAATGATTGCTTTGTTTTCCCCGAAGATACCGTAGGAAGCTTCGGTCTCCTCCATCAGCGGTCCGTGCACACGGACACTGACCAGTTTTCCCTTTTCCGCTTTGACAACAGCTTCCACGGTGCCTTCACCGCCGTCCGCCACCGGTACGGAAATCATCTCGCAGCTGCCGAATACCTGTTCTGCCGCTTCCCTGAGCAGCTCTGCCGTTCTTTCACTTGAAAGTGTTCCTTTAAAAGAGTCTGACGCAAACATTAATTTCATATGCATTGTCCTTTCCGGAAGTCTCAGTACAGTACTATTTTACTGAATTCCGCACACGCTGCCCACACCGGATTACATAAAAAGAAACCGCGGCAGACATTCCATAAAGCAGATAAAATCCCGAGTTTGACAGTTCAATAAAAGAAGAATGACCGGAAACCGCGATAATAAGAGGTTTTCGGTCATTTGGACTGTTGTGGGGATATGTAGTAATGTTTATCGTTCCTTGGTTTTTCGGATGATCGAACGCATGGCTGCTTTCCTGATCACCTGAGTGTCAGTGTTGAATCCAAACGAATCGTGCAGTTTATCTGTAAGCTTCGTCCTGGTGTATGCGGGGATATAACCTGTCCCTTCGATTTCACAAAGATTCATTTTTCGCAGTGTTGTGATGATCTCATTGGCTGAATATTCCTCTCCGAGCTTTTTCTCCAGTATGCGGTAAAGGAGTAATGCCATATAACAGGTCAGGAAATGGGCCTTTATGCGGTCTTCTCTTGAAAGATGTACCGGCCGTGCGCGGAAGTCAGTCTTAAGGATCCGGAATGATTCTTCGATCTCCCATCTGCGCTCACTTACGGCAAGGATATCTTTTACATTTTCATCGACCAGATTTGTACATACGGCGTAGTATCCGTCATACATCGCTTCATTCTCGATCTTTTCGAGATCCAGAGAGTAGTGCGTTTTGTCCGCTGCCTCTCCGTCTTCAGTAATGGCTGTTTTCTTTACGAATCTTGCCGGATCGTTCGGATTGTGTCTGCTGTTTCCTTTTACACCGGCTTTGACCAGTTCTTCTGCTCTTTTGATCTGCTTGTCACGGATGTTCTTCTGATAGACGGCGTAGCTTGGAGAATACGTGACATACATGATCTGACCTGGTACTTTCTTAGTGCCATAGGGCTCTTCTTTGTAGTAAAGCATGTCTTTGAACAGTTCCGGAGTCTCTTTGATCTCGTTGATATCGACATGTTTATCATCAGAAACGCGTTTCCATCCTTCATCATTCATCGCGGACTCACGTTCTTCGCTCCTGAGCTTCTTCAATGACTGTGTGACGATAAAGGCTCTGCCTTCAATGTCGTTGAACAACCGGTTATTTTCAGAGCCCAGACCGCCATCTGTACAGACGACAAACCGTTCGAATCCGAAGTTCCGGATGATATCCTGTTCCAATGGCTTCATTGAAGGCTGCTCGTTCTGGTTTCCGGGGAACAGGTTGAATGCCATCGGGATACCATCGCCGTCCATGAACAGACCCATCTGAACGATCGGATTCGGCCGATTTTCTTTACTCTTGCCGTATTTACGGAATCCGTCTTCCTCTTCGATCTCAAAGAAGTAGTTCGTGCAGTCGTAGTAAAGGATACGGTTATTACGATTCAGTAAAAAGTTACTGTTTTTAAAGACTTCTGCCTGAATATAATCGGACTCCTGAGCCAGCACAGATAATGCACGATATACCTGATGTTCTTTATACTTGGGAGATTCAAGCAGAGACTGGCAGAACTGATAGGAAGCACGCTTACTGGATGGCTCCAGTATCCGTGCATAGATAAGATCAGACAGGATCGCATCGAGATTGAACTGGAAGTCATGCCGGGAGGAAATATTCCTGCATACGTTATCAAGGCGCAGATCGTAATAGAGTTTCTGAAGGAAAAGATAACCGCAGTTGAAAGAACGTTGTTTGTTCAACGGGATACGTAGAGTAGGAGACAGAGAACAGATGATATTAGAAGTCTGTTTTTTGTCTTTTTCCGTTTCGATGCGTGCCTGTTCTTTACACCATTTGATGACACCGTCACGATCGGTATCGAGCTTTTCGGAAAGCTCGGAGAGCGTGCCGAGTTTACGAATGATCTTGGAAGTACTTTTGCCATTGC